>CASFLY010000047.1 GCA_949295645.1 uncultured Bacteroidales bacterium
ACCGAGCCGACTCCTACCGTGGAGACCGGAGCCCGCCATCCGCTCGACATCATCAGGTCCCAGCAGCTCGGAAGCTACCAGAACGACTGGCTGTTCGCATCCATAGACCAGCTGTGGGGCTATTCGACACAGTCCGGAACCGTCCTGAAAAAGACCATTTACGACCCTTGCCCGTACGGGTACAGGGTGGCGGATGACGAGCTGCAGACCCTGTTGGGCTACTGCAAGGACAACGGCAGCTTCAACCAGGTTTCCGGAAAATACGGAATAAACATTCCGGCAGACGTCTCCTCCAACGGCATCGCGAATTTCTTCCCGTATTCCGGCTGGAGGGGACGTGACACTGGCCGTACCGACAAGGACAATACCTGGTTCGGAGTGGGGCAGCTCGGAGACTATCAGGATGCGAGGGTCAGCAAGGATGCCGCGACAATGAACCACCGCGGCCGTACCCTGCTGGTCAAGGACGGCAATTTCCACATCCCGGCACCTGACACATATTACAATTACTACATAAATCCCGGCTGGGGCAACCGCAGTTCGGCCTCCCCGGTCCGCTGCGTCCGCTACGATGACCCGGACAATTCCCTGTACCCTGAAGAGCCTGCCTCCGAATGAAAATTATGCTTATTTTTGCAGGTAAATTTTCAGATTATGGGACTTGAGACCGGTTTCCCGGGGGAAAGGACGATAGTGCTGCCTGCCCCGTTCATAGACCTGATGAAAGACGACCCTCTCATCAGCGACCTGCATCTGGTTTCGATGGGGCATCTCACCCATGCCAGACACCATGCCGTGGAGCGTCCCGACGGAAGCGACTGCTATGTGTTCCTGTACTGCGTCTGGGGAAACGGACTCATCACCGTCCGTTCCAACACGATGACACTTAGAGCGAACCAGGCCGTCGTGCTTCCCAAAGGCGTACCGGTCTCCTGGCGTTCGTCTGACGATGAACCGTGGAGCCTGTACTGGATCTGTTTCGACGGACCGAAGGGTGCGGTCTATGCCAAAAATATGGCCTCCCCCGCCAATGTAGTCCCCTCTGTCTATATGAGAATCGAGCAGCGCACCGAACTTTTCGACAAGATGTACGCCCTGCTGTGCGAGAGGCTCTCGATAGAAATTTTAGAGTATGTGAACCAGATTCTGCCCCATTTTCTGGCTTCATTCCGGTTCAGGGAACTCGACCGCGGGACAGAGGAGCAACCCGGCCATTCCGAGGGGATGATAAACAAGGTGCTGCAATACATGAACGACAACCTCGAAAGAAAACTCACTATCCGGGAGCTTGCCTCTTTTGCAGGAATGAGCGAATCCTATTTCTACCGCAGGTTCGTCCGCCAGATGTCGATAGCGCCCATGGACTATTTCATCAGGCTGAAAATCAACAAGGCGGCCATCCTGCTTCTCAAGACACCGATGTCCGTTTCGCAGATAGCGGCCAAACTGGGCTTCGGAAGCCCGGACTATTTCTCGAGGACATTCCGGAAAGTCCTCGGAATCTCGGCGACGGAGTTCCGTCGCCAGGATTTCAGGCTGTGACTCCAGCTGGAGCCACAGCCCGAAATCCGAAACTATCCTAACCCCCTGCACCCCCTGTTAGGGGGACTTCGCTCCCTCCCGTCGCGGTCCCTTCGGGACATGTTACGTCACGATATAAGACTAAGGTTGAGTCACAGCCCGAAATCCGGAACCATCCTAACCCCCTGCACCCCCTGTTAGGGGGACTTCGCTCCCTCCCGTCGCGGTCCCTGAGGGAGCACAAAGGCGGTTTGATACCGCCTTTTTTAGTATCACAATCGGCCTCTGATGCGCGTCAGAGGCCGATTGTTGTTTTTGGAGTATGA
>CASFLY010000048.1 GCA_949295645.1 uncultured Bacteroidales bacterium
CCTTGTCGCCGGCTCCGATGCCGTAGCGCGACAGCCTGTGGGAGAGTTCGTCGCATTTTTTCTTGAAACTTCCGTAGGTGTAGCTCATGTCCGAGTCCAGCATCACGGAAAGCTTGTTGTTCTCGTAAATGGCCGTCGAGTATTCATAAAGCTTCGCCAAAGTATCGATGTACTTTTCGCGCAGCTTCATAATTTTCTTGTAGATGAAATTCATTCCTTATAATATTATATGGTATATGGCGATAATGGCGGATTCCCGCCCCGAGCCTTACGGCAGGAGGAAGTCAGCGGGTGACGTAGTTCCCCTTGTGCCTGCCTGTCAGGTGCATACCCTCGTAGATTTCCTGGATGCGCTGCATGTCGGCCCTGGCATCATCGGTCAGTTCGACCCTTTCGCCCCGGCCTACATGTTTCGTCCCCCAGTCGAAATATCCCAAATATACCGGCACGCCGGTCTGTCTGGCTATGGTGTGGAAGCCGGTCTTCCATCTTCTGACAGGCTTCCTCGTTCCCTCGGGGGCAATGGCGAGATGGACTTTCTCCTCCTTGTTCATTTCATGTATCACGCTGAGCACAAGGCTTGTGGCGTTCTTCCTGTCGACCGGCAGCCCTCCCATCTTCTTGAGCATCCCGCCGAAAGGCCACACGAAGAACTCCTTCTTTATCATCACGTATGCCTTTCCGCCTACTGAAGTGTAGTACAGATAGGAAATGACAAAGTCCCAAGCCGAGGTGTGCGGCACTCCGAGAATGATACATTTGTTTTCAGGTACCGGTTCGCTGTCGGCCGTCCAGCCGAGGGCTTTAAGTAAAAAACCGCAAAATTTTCTCCACATAAGTATGACCGTATGTAAAAAACGGCATTGCCCGCATCCGGGCAATACCGGTATTATATGTTTATGTCGTCGAGTTCCTCTTCCGATTTCAGGTTCTGTCTGATGAAATTCTGCCTGTCGACAGTATTGTCTCCCATGTAGAATTCGAGCAGGTCGGCGACGGATTCCTCGTCATTCAGGCTTACGGTGTCGAGCCGGATGTTTTCTCCGATGAACTCCCGGAACTCGGTGTCGGAAATCTCTCCGAGACCCTTGAACCGCGTGATCTGGACGCCCGACTTCAGGGCTTTCGCGGCAGCGTCCCTCTCCTCGATGTTGTAGCAGTACCGGATTTCCTTCTTGTTCCTGACCCTGAAAAGGGGAGTCTGCAGGATGTAGACGTGGCCGCGCCTGACCAATTCCGGATAATATTTGAGGAAAAATGTCAGCACCAGCATCCTTATGTGCATCCCGTCATCATCGGCATCGGTCGCGACTATGATGTTGTTGTACCGGAGGTCAGCCATGTCATCCTCTACGCCGAGGGCGTTGATCAGCAGGTGGAGCTCTTCGTTTTCAGCGACCTTCTTGCGGCTCACCTTGTAGCAGTTCACCGGTTTTCCCCGCAGGCTGAATACCGCCTGGGTATTGGCGTTGCGGGCTTTGGTAATGGTCCCGCTTGCGGAATCGCCCTCGGTGATGAAGATGCTTGTCTTTTCGGCAAGTTCCGCCTTGCTTGCAGGAAGCTTGTCATTGTAGTGGATGCTGCAGTCGCGCAGTTTCCTGTTGTAGATGTTTGCACGCTTGCTCCTTTCCCTCGTCTTTTTCTGGATGCCCGAAATCTCCTTGCGCTCCTGTTCGGACGCTATGATTTTTTCCTGGATCGCAGTCGCGGCATCCTTGTGGATGTGGAGGTAGTTGTCCAGGTTGGTTTTTATGAAGTCGTTGACATAGCTCCTGATAGTCGGCCCGCGCTCGATGACGGTATTGCCGTCTTCGTCTTTCCGCGACTCTTCCCACATATACGTCGACCCGAGCTTGATTTTCGTCTGCGATTCGAAATGTGGCTCCTGGATGCCTATGCTGATGGCTCCCACTATGCCCTGCCTGATGTCTTCGGGCGCATAGTCCTTTTTATAGAACTCTTTCAGCGTCTTCACCACAGCCTCCCGAAGGGCTGCCAGATGCGTTCCGCCGTCGCGCGTGTTCTGCCCGTTCACGAAAGAGGCTATGTTTTCGCCGTAGCTGTTGCTGTGCGTGATGACCACCTCTATGTCCTCTCCTTCAAGATGTATCGGCGGGTAGAGCGGCTCGTCGGACATATTCTCGTTCACGAGGTCCAGAAGTCCGTTCTTCGAACTGTATGAAGTCCCGTTCAGGGTGAGTGTCAGGCCTTTTTTCAGGTAGGAATAGTTCTTCAGGGAGGTCTCGACGAACTCCGTGTTGTAGCTGAAATCCCCGAAAAGCTCGGTGTCTGCCGTGTATTTTACCAGCGTCCCGTTCTTTTCCCTTGTCTCCCGTTTGCCGGAATCCAGAAGGACGCCGCGGGAATATTCGGCGTACGATGATTCTCCGTTCCTGAAAGACTCTATGTAGAAATGCTCCGACAGGGCATTCACCGCCTTGGTGCCGACGCCGTTCAGCCCGACGGATTTCTTGAACACCTTGTTGTCGAATTTGCCGCCGGTGTTGAGGTTGCTCGTGGCCTTTACCACGGAATCGAGCGGTATGCCTCGGCCGAAGTCCCTGACAGTCACGCTCTTGCCTTCTATGGTTATGGAGATGTTCTTCCCGTACCCGGATGTGAACTCATCGACGGAATTGTCGATAATCTCTTTCAGCAGCACGTAGATGCCGTCTCCCGGATTCGAGCCTCCGCCGAGATTCCCGATGTACATTCCGGCCCTTTTCCGGATATGCTCGTTCCATTCGAGGGTCTTGATATTGTCATCGGTGTATTCGGCGATATTGTTGATGTCTTCAGCCATAGAAAGTCTCTGTTTTCAAAAACGGATTATCCCGCAAAATTAAGAAATGTTTTCAAAAGACGAAAATCCGGCGATTTGCATTTTGGAAAATAATGTCTAAATTCTCAAGTTTGACACTTGTATTCATTGCAAACTGACATATTTCGAGGCTACAGACCGCTGTAATGGCGATTTGCAGCCTCAAGATTTTTTTAGGATATGTAATGTTTTATAGTTGTGATGGGGTGGACTTCGGTCCGGTA
>CASFLY010000049.1 GCA_949295645.1 uncultured Bacteroidales bacterium
GACGGTTCGACGAATTCCCTGGTTCTGAACAACATAAATTCGTCGAACTGACGTTATTTATGAACAAGATTATGTCTGGTGGGACCAGGCTCCGCGAATCATCAACACATTCATCGAGAGCCATAACCTGAAAGGCAAGACACTCATCCCGTTTGCCACTTCCGGTGGCAGCGGGATAACGGGCAGCGTAAACGCATTAAGAAAAATATACCCCGATTTGAAATGGCAGGACGGCAAGCTGCTGAACGGAGCAAGCCGGAATGTCATCCGGAATTGGACCGGCTCGGTCTTTCTCGGATAGGTTATGTGCCAAGCATGCCGTTTCAAGTGGCACGCATCCCGCCGTCGAAAGGCGAGTGGGGTATTCTCAACAAAAAATTATCGACCATGCAAGTCACAAAAGCCGGGAAATTCCCGGCTTTTTTCGTACCTTGTGTTTCAAATTACAGCCCGCCAGCAGGACAAACTGTAAAAAAAGATATGGTGCAAACGAAACCGGACTTGAAAATGCCATCAAAATTTAATAATATGGGAAAGGCTGAAATACAGAACAATCTAATAACCGAAAACTTCATTTCCGATATAAAAACTATCATAGAACAAGGGCGGCAACAGGCGTATGCGACCGCCAACCGAATAGCCGTACTTACCTATTGGCATATCGGGCAACGGATAGTTGAGGAAGAACTGCATGGAGAAGCCCGTGCACAATATGGCACCCGGCTGATTAAAACATTGGCAGAAAGACTTGTGCCTAAGTACGGTAGCGCATTCAGCAAGCGAAATCTGGATTATTTTCGTCAATTTTATTTGTGTTTCAAAGATTTAGAGATTGTGAACACGTGTGTTCACAATCTTACATGGTCGCACTTTCGCTCTATTATGCAAGTCGCCGATCCCAAAGCAAGAGAGTGGTATGTGAAAGAGGCTGCGGAACAGATGTGGAGCGTAAGGACACTCAATCGCAATATCGGCACACAGTATTATGGTCGCCGTATGGCATGTGCAAGAGAAGGGCTGGCTTTGCCATCCCCCGACATTGAAACCAACGATCCTTTGGAATATATAAAGAGCCCGGTAGTTGCTGAATTTCTGGGATTCCGCAAAGACAGTAAATTTGATGAAAGTCAATTGGAGCAAGCCTTGATAGATCATCTGCAACAATTCATTATGGAACTGGGACGTGGCTTTGCTTTCGTCGACAGACAAAAACACATTACTACGGACTCGGAAGATTTTTACATTGACCTCGTTTTCTATAATATCAAGCTCAAGCGTTATGTGCTATTTGAACTTAAGACTCATCCACTGACACATGCCGATGTAGGACAATTGGATATGTATGTGCGGATGTATGATGACTTGGTAAAAGATGAAAATGATAACCCGACAATAGGCATTCTGCTATGCACCGAAACCGACAAGGTTATGGCAAAATACTCCGTACTTAACGGTAGCGAACAGCTTTTTGCAGCAAAATACATGTCGTATATGCCGACAGAAGAGGAACTGCGCAGGGAAATAGAACAACAGAAACGTTTTTTTATGGAACAGCATGGACAAAAAGATATATGATGTTGACAACTAATAGTCACCGAAGCCGGGAAATTCCCGGCTTTTTTGTACCTTTACGGGGATGTAATAAAAATTCGGGAAAATGTTCGGAAAGGAAGTATATGCCGGAAGGAGAAAAAGGCTGCTGGGGCTGATGCGTGAAACGGGAACTGAAGAGTGCAGAGGCATAGCCATATTCTTGGGAAATGCGGACGCCCCTCAGAACTATCGGGGCAATGACTACAAGTTCAGGCAGGAGAGTTCGTTCCTGTACTTTTGGGGGATAGACGAGCCGATGTTTGCAGCCTTGCTCGATCTGGACAGCGGAGACGAGGTGCTGTACGGAGACGACGTGGATATAAACGACATCATCTGGATGGGGCCCCAGCCGTCCGTGGCTTCGAAAGGGGAACTGGTCGGGGTCAGGAAAACGAAGGCGTACCGGGAGTTTTTCGAGGATGTCAGAGCGGCAAGAAGCCAGGGCAGGACGGTGCATTTCCTGCCGGCTTCGAGATACTACAATACCATGATGCTGTCGCAGCTGATGGACTGCCCGGCAGAAGGGGTCAGGAAAACTGCGCCCGTCTTCAAAGGCTTGGATGTATGCCTGAAGACAGGGACAGGGACAGGCTCCGGTACGGGCCAGGGCTTTTGGGGTAAGGAAGCTGCCGCGTCTCTCGAACTGACCCGGGCCGTGATCTCGATGAGGCTCGTCAAGGAAGAGTGCGAGATAGAGGAGATAGACAAGGCCTGCGAAATCGGGTATCTGATGCACACTGCGGCACGGCAGGCCTGCAGGCCGGGGGTGAAGGAGCAGGACATCGTCGGGATAATGGAGGGGGTGACCATTTCCAAAGGCTGGGGAGTGTCATTCACCACCATCCTGTCGCAGAACGGGGAAACGCTGCACAACCATTCCCACCACCAGACCATAACGCCGGGGCGGATGCTTCTGATAGACGCCGGGGCGGAAAGTAACACGCACTATGCTTCGGACTTCACCCGCACACTGCCTTGCAGCGGCAAATTCACTTCCAAGCAGCGCGACATTTACGACATAGTGGCCGAGTGCAACGAACTGGCATACCGACTGGCTGCGCCTGGGATTCCGTACCGGGAAGTGCATCTGGCGGTGGCGGCAAAAATGCTGGACGGGCTGAAAGCCCTGGGACTCGTGACAGGACACATCGACGATATGGTCCGCGAAGGGATTGCGGGACTGTTCATGCCGCACGGCCTGGGACATAATATGGGCATCGACGTGCACGATATGGAGGATCTCGGAGAGGACCTGGTCGGCTACGACGATGACCAGCAGAGGGCTGCGCAATTAGGCTTGGGGTCGCTGAGGATGGCCCGCAGGCTGAAACCGGGGCATGTAATCACGGATGAGCCGGGGATATATTTCGTGCCGGCGCTGATAAGCAAGTGGAAGGCCGAGGGAACGGACAAGGGAATGGTAAACTACGGCGCTGTGGAGAAATACCTCGATTTCGGGGGAATACGGCTTGAGGATGACCTGCTGATAACGGAGGAAGGATGCAGGAGGCTCGGGCCTCACAGGCTGCCGATACGGGCTGAGGATGTGGAGGAGGCGATGGTGAAGGGGAGGTAATGGGAGCAGATTTCTCGACTTCGCCTTCGGCTTCGCTCGAAATGACATGAAAGAAAACGCTCAAAATAGCAGGAAGGAAAACGCTCGAAGTAGCAGGAAGGGAAAAGGGTTCGAAATGGCAGGAAAGAGGATGGGAGGACGGGAATGGGAGGACGGGAATGGGAGGACGGGAATGGATTGGATGAATAAAGGGATAAGAGGATAGGAATAAGGATATGGAGGTCGTTGTTGGAATAATAGCTGTAATCGCCGGAATAATCGGGATATTGGGAAGCATCCTGCCGGCACTGCCCGGGCCGCCCCTGAGCTGGGTCGGGATGTTGCTCCTGTATTTCTGGGGAGGGACCAACGGGCAGGGAGAAGAAATGTCTTTGGCCATACTCCTGACAATGCTCGGAGTGACTGTCCTGGTAAGCGTCCTGGACTACGTCGTTCCGGCATATCTGACAAAAGCCACCGGCGGGTCGAAATATGCCGAGCGCGGTACGCTCATAGGCATGATTCTCGGAGTCTTCTTTTTCGCGCCCTGGGGAATGATTCTGTTTTCGTTTCTCGGAGCCTTCCTCGCGGAGATCATCTTTGCAGGGAAACAGAGCGAGGAGGCACTGAAATCCGCATTCGGCTCATTCATCGGCTTTCTTGTCGGTACCGGCCTCAAACTCATCGCCTGCGGAATCATGATGTATTACATCATCGTCTACCTGTAAAACTTATTCAGCGGATTCACAGAATACAAGGACATATCACACATTATGCAAATTTCATTATGAGTTTTTCATAATGAAATTTGCATAATTGAGAACCAGGGAATACCTGACATAAAAAATGACTATCCGCAAAAAACCCCTCGATGTCATCCAGAGCGTAGTCGCGGATTTGCCATTTATGCCTGCGGGAGAAAGCCCTTGACAATCAGGAGCTGGGCAATCTGGACGGCATTCGTGGCTGCGCCTTTGCGGAGGTTGTCGGAAACGCACCAGAGGTTCAGCCCGTATTTCACGGACGGGTCGCGGCGGATACGGCCCACGAAAACGTCGTCTTTGCCCCAGGCATAGAGAGGCATAGGGTAGACATTCTTCGACGGGTCGTCCTGGAGGACACAGCCAGGGGCTTCCGAAATGAGTTTTCTGACCTCATCGAGCGTAAAATCCTTTTCGAACTCAAGGTTTATCGACTCGGAGTGGCCGCCCTTGACAGGGACGCGGACCGTGGTAGGGGACACGAGGATGGACTCGTCGAGAATCTTGTGCGTCTCGTTGACCATCTTCATCTCCTCTTTCGTGTAGCCGGTCTCAAGGAAAGTGTCGATATGAGGAAGGATGTTCTCGTCGATAGGATAAGGATAAACGGCAGGATATTCTCCCCATTTCTTTCCGGAACGCTCGGCTTCCATCTGGTCGAGGGCCTTGTAGCCGGTACCTGTCACAGACTGGTATGTGGACACGACTATTCTCTTTATCTTATATGCCTTGTGGAGGGGAGCGATGGCGATAAGCATCTGTATGGTGGAACAGTTCGGGTTGGCTATGATATAGTCGTCCTTTGTCAGGGCGTCCCCGTTCACCTCCGGAACCACGAGTTTTTTGGTCGGATCCATCCTCCAGCAGGACGAATTGTCCACTACACGGCAGCCGACTTCGGCGAATTTAGGGGCAAGCTCTTTCGATGCGCCCGCACCTGCCGAAAACAGGGCAAGATCAGGCCTGGCGGCAATGGCATCTTCAGCACTGACCACCGACCATTCCTTTCCCTGGAAAGTCACCTTGCGGCCCACGGATTTTGCCGAGGCCACGGGCAGGAGTTCCGTAACGGGGAAATTGCGCTCTGCGAGCACTTCCAGCATTCTGGTGCCTACGAGTCCGGTGGCACCGACAACAGCTACTTTCATAATTTTCTCTTATTTTAAGTTCATTTTATAATATGTGTTCTTCTCTTTATAGTCCGTTACGGGCCGGGCGCTGTTCCCGGTCCCTGCTCCGACATTTACGGAAAGTCCTACCCCAAAGCAGTGCCGAGATCGGCGATAAGGTCATCCACGCTCTCGGTACCGACAGACAGTCGCAGCATATTCGGATACACGCCGCAGGCAATCTGGTCCTTGGGGCTGAGCTGCGAATGGGATGTGGATGCAGGGTGTACGATAAGCGACTTGGAATCGCCTACACTCAGCACGTGCAGGATCAGTTCCAGTTTCCCGACCAGGGCCGCAGCAGCATCGAAGCCGCCTTTCACCCTGAAGGTCAGGACAGCGCCGTAGCCGTGACGCAAGTACTTGTCTGCCAGGGCATGATACCTGTTGTGCTTCAGACCGGTATAGCTGACGCTCTCCACAGCCGGATGCCCGTCCAGAAATTCCGCTATGGCAAGGGCATTCGAGCAGCATCTCTCCGCCCTCAGCGACAAGGTCTCGAGTCCCTGGAGCATAAGGAACGAATTGAACGGAGATATGGAAGCCCCTATGTTCCTCAGCCCGTCCACGCGTACTCTGCCGGCAAAGGCCGCATTCCCGAAGACTTCCTTGTACACCAGGCCATGGTAGCTTTCCGACGGGGAGGCAAGCAAAGGATATTTTTCCGGCGTCCAGTCGAAACGTCCGCCGTCGACCACAACCCCGCCGAGGGCCGTTCCATGACCGCAGATCCATTTCGTCGCCGAATGGATGCTGACATCCGCGCCCCACTCCAAAGGCCGGAACAGGTAGCCGCCGCAGCCGAAAGTATTGTCCACCAGGACGCAGATTCCCTTTTTATGGGCCATTTCTATAATCGGTTCGAAATCAGGCACGTTGAAGGCCGGATTCCCGAGCATTTCCAGATACACGGCCTTTGTCCTGCCGTCCACCAGCTTCTCCAGGTCGGAAACGCTGTCGCTCTCCGCAAACCGCACCTGAATCCCCATATCCCTAAGGGTGATTTCGAACATGGTAAACGTTCCGCCATAAAGAAACGGAGAAGCCACTATGTTGTCCCCCGGGCCGCAGATGTTCGTCACGGAAAGGAAAACGGCAGACTGGCCCGATGCCGTAGCCACCGCCGCCGCACCGTTCTCCAGGGCTGCCATCCTCTTTTCGAAGACATCCGTAGTGGTATTGTTCAGCCTCGTATAGATATTGCCAGGCCTTTTCAGGGACAAAAGGTCGGCGCCGTATTCCAGACTGTCGAACACATAGGCCGAGCTTGCATATATCGGCACGGCCGTCCCCTTCGACTGGGGGTCGATCTCCTGCCCTGCCCTCAACTGGAGGGTCTCGAATCCGTATTTCTTCCCGTTATCCATCGTCTTTTCCTTTTCCGTCAGCTATTCATTTCCATTTTTCATATCCCGGCTTCCGTTATCCGCCCTGCATCTTATCGGATGCTGCGCAGCGGTGGTCAGTCGTCACAGGCCGGATCAGAAGTCCAGCAATTGCTGTATTATGTTTCCCAACGGCCCGCTCTCGATCAGGAATCCGTCATGTCCGAACTTCGAATTGATCTCCACATACATGGCCCCGTCGATATGCGTCGCCATATACTTCTGTTCCTGTACCGGAAACAGGCAGTCGGTATTGATCCCCACCACTACCGTATCGGCCTTTATCCTTTTGAGGGCCGCCTCGACTCCCCCTCTGCCGCGCCCGACATTGTGGCTGTCCAAAGAATATGTCAGACAGTAGTAGGAATATGCGTCGAACCTGTCTATCAGCTTTTTGCCCTGGTACTGCTGGTATGAACAGACCTTGTCGGCAAACATCTTGTCCGGATCCGACTCCGACTGGGTTTCGTTGTAGCAGATGTAGTTGCGGTACGAAATCAGCGCTATGGCCCTGGCGCACCGGAGCCCTTCCTGACCACCCAGGAGGCTTTCGCACTTCCTGAAAGTGGGGTCCGCCTCGAGCGCCATCCTCTGCGACTCGTTATAGGCCGTCACCCATGGCGTCACCCGCGCCCCGCAGGCCGAAACCAGGGATTTTTTCATCACGTCCGGCTCTATGATCATCCACTCGAGGGCCTGGAACCCGCCTATCGAGCCGCCTATCATCAGGTCTATGTGCTCCACCCCGAGATGCTTGCGCACCAGGATATTGGCATTGACGATGTCGCGGACCGTAATCCTCGGAAAATCGAAATAATACGGACGGTCTGTCCCGGGCATCACTGAAGCCGGAGATGTCGTCCCGTAAGGAGAGCCGAGCATATTCACGCAGACCACGAAATATTTGTCGGGATCGATGGTTTTGCCCGGCCCGACAAGTCCGGGCCACCAGTCCTGGGGATCGGAATTGGCCGTAAATGCATGGCATATCCAGACTACCTTGCGGTCATCCGAAGGCCCCTGATAAGGCCTGTCCGAACAGTGATAAACGATGGTCAGATCTTCTATCCGGCCACCGTTTTCAAGTTCGAAGGTTCCCTTATGGTCATATCGGTGTATCGTCATTGGAGATTTTCAGTTTGCAAACCTGCAAATCTAAAAATTTCCCGCCAATTTTCAAAATCCGCAACCATGCGCCCGGAACCGCCGGAATCGCAAAACGCCATATTGCGGTTCCGGTTCCCTGCGTCATTTCGAGCGAAGTCGAGAAATCTGCTTATGGTATGAACCTGAAACCAACAGATCTCTCGACTGCGCCTGCGGCTCCGCTCGAGATGACAATGCGCGCCCGAACCCGCTGCACATCGTAAAACGCTGCATTGCGGTTCCGGCTCCCTGTGTCATTTCGAGCGAAGTCGAGAAATCTGCTTATGGTATGAACCTGAATCCAACAGATCTCTCGACTGCGCCTGCGGCTCCGCTCAAGATGATAATGCGCGCCCGGACCCGCCGCAACGCCGCAATGCGCCCGTTATCACAAGCCGGACCAGACGGTCAGGCCGGCCATGACAATGGCCACCATACTCATCAACTTGATAAGAATATTCAACGAAGGCCCCGAAGTGTCCTTGAACGGATCCCCTACAGTGTCCCCGACGACAGTGGCCTTGTGGCACTCGGAATTCTTGCCGCCGAGATTACCCTCTTCGACATATTTCTTGGCATTGTCCCAGGCCCCTCCGGAATTCGCCATAAACACGGCAAGGACGAAACCTGAACCGAGACCTCCTATCAGAAGTCCCATCACGCCTGCCACGCCGAGAACCAGCCCCACGGCCACAGGCACTACGATGGCTATAAGAGAAGGCAGAAGCATCTCCTTCTGAGCTCCACGCGTCGAAATCTCCACGCAGCGGGCATAGTCCGGAGTCGCCTCGCGTGTAAGAATACCCTTTATTTCACGGAACTGGCGTCTCACCTCCCCGACCATTTTCTGCGCGGCCCTTCCCACGGCATTCATGGTCAGACCGCAGAACAGGAACGACATCATCGCCCCGATGAACACGCCGGCAAGTACCATAGGATTCATAAGGTCGATATGATAGTGGGCCATCAGGTCGGGAATAGTCGCCTTGACCGCCTCGATGCTCTCCCCTGCCACACCGACGACTGTCTCTCCCATCCTGTCCAAGGCGATTTTTATCTCCTCCATATAGGAAGCCAGCAGCGCCAGCCCGGTCAGGGCCGCCGAGCCTATCGCAAAGCCCTTTCCGGTAGCGGCTGTCGTATTTCCCAGAGCGTCAAGCACATCCGTTCTCTTGCGCACCTCAGGATCGAGTCCGCTCATCTGGGCGTTTCCTCCGGCATTGTCGGCTATCGGGCCGTACGCATCCGTCGCAAGGGTGATGCCGAGGGTGGAGAGCATCCCGACTGCCGCTATGCCGATTCCGTAAAGACCGAGACTGAGATTCTCCGCCGAAAGGATGTCGGCAAAATCGAAACGGATAGCGCACAGGTAGGAAAGAAGAATGGCTATTGTAATGGTAATCACAGGAATGGCTGTCGAAATCATACCGAGTCCGATACCGGAAATAATGACTGTTGCAGGGCCTGTCTTCGAGCTTTCCGCTAATTTCTGCGTCGGTTTACAGGAATGGGAGGTGTAATACTCAGTGGACTGGCCGATGATGACACCTGCGACAAGGCCGACAATGACGGAAAACGATATCCCGAGCCAGTTTTCAAGACCGAGAATGTACATAATCCCGAAAGTGGCTACCGCAATGAGCACCGCACTGAGATTCGTGCCGAATCCGAGAGATTTCAGGAGCTGGCTCATGCCTGCCCCGTCCCTGGTTCTGACGGTAAATATGCCGATTATGGAAAGGACTACGCCCACGGCGGCTATCAGCATCGGTGCAAGCACGGCCTTGGCCTGCATCCCCTCCCCGCCGAGATAAAATGCAGAGGCCCCGAGAGCCATCGTGGCAAGGATGGAACCGCAATAAGACTCGTAAAGGTCTGCGCCCATTCCAGCCACATCGCCCACATTGTCCCCGACATTGTCCGCGATGGTGGCAGGATTCCTCGGGTCATCCTCCGGAATCCCGGCCTCCACCTTGCCGACCAGGTCTGCGCCTACATCGGCAGCCTTGGTATATATGCCGCCTCCCACGCGGGCGAACAGGGCCTGAGTGGACGCCCCCATACCGAAAGTCAGCATCGTGGTGGTAATCATCACGAGTTTCTGGGCGCCTGTGGCATCGACGAAAGTGTCAAGGATCATATACCAGATGGAAATGTCGAGCAGTCCGAGTCCGACCACGGTCAGTCCCATCACGGCGCCGGAACGGAAAGCGATTTTCAACCCCGAATTCAGTGACCGCATGGCAGCGTTGGCCGTCCTTGCCGAAGCGTAAGTGGCCGTCTTCATCCCTATGAAGCCGGCAAGCCCGGAAAAGAACCCTCCCGTCAGGAACGCGAAGGGCACCCAGGTGTTCTGCACCCCGAAACCGTAAGCCAAGACCGCGAAAAAAGCCGCAAGTATGACAAATACTATCGCCACGACCTTGTACTGTTGTTTCAGGTACGCCATCGCACCTTTTCTGACAAAAAGGGCAATCTCTTTCATCGTGACGGAGCCTTCGCTCTCTTTCATCATCTGCCTGAAAAAATACCAGGCGAAAAACAAGGCAAGAATGGCCGCTGCGGGCACTAAATAAAACAGATTCTGCATATCGGAAATTATTGGTTTCTATCGCATCGCCGATCACCCGGACTCCCGGCCCCGTTACGGGAAGAGCCGACCCGGGCATTCCCTGCCTTCGGCTTCGGGAAAGCTAAAAATACTAATTTTATTTCAGACAAGACAGGCTGACCCCGAAAAATATTTTCGGAATCAGCCTGACAATGACTGCAGAGACTGTCCGCACCGCTCGGGACTGCATCCTGCAGACGGCACGGGACAGATGTCACCTGACAATACGGTACGAACCCGGACCGTATTCGGTGGAGTCGCTTTCTCCAGGCAGGGTGACAGTAGCCACGGCACCTTCAGGGACGGTGAAATTCCATACCCAGGCATCATCCTCGTACTTCCAGGAGCTGCGTATGGTACCGGCAGCGGATTCGAAAACGGCATCCAGCCAGCCGAGACGCCTGTCCGGGAGAGGCTTCATAATGATGTGCCTGAATCCTGGGTCGGCAGTGTCCGCACAGATACCGGCAGCGGTCTCCCACAGCCACTGGCAGACGCAGCCGTAGGCATAGTGGTTGAAACTGTTCATCCCGTTGGGGCCCATTCCGTTTTCGATGGTATAGCTGTTCCAGCGCTCCCAGATAGTGGTGGCGCCGTTGTCGACGGAATAAAGCCAGCTCGGATTCCTGCGCTGGAAAAGCAGGTCGTATGCGATGTCGCCCATACCGTTGTCGGTAAGGGTCTGCATAAGGATCGATGTCCCGAGGAAGCCTGTCTGGAGACAGCCGTCATGCGCCTCGAAATTCTCCCGCAGCCGCCCTATCATGGCATCCCGGGCTTCGCCCTCCAGGAGACCGTTTTTCAATGCGAACAGGGCCGGAGTCTGCATCGTATTGAGAATCTTCACCTTGAACAGACCGTCCTCATCGAGGAAAGTATTCCGGAGATAAGCCTTGGCTTCGCTGTACATAGCCTCGTACTTCGCGGCATCCCTGCCCGTGGCGGCAGCCATGTCGCGCATCATTCCGGCATCGATGGCCCAGTACGAGCCGCAGAGGTAGTCCCAGTATTCTATCGCCTCGGGAAGGACATAGCTTTTCCCGGCCGCATCCTTTCCCATATACTGGCCGCTCCAGCTCTCGAGCGGTTCGTAGCTCAGCCAGTCGGCCCACTGGAAATTGCCGTTCTCCCCGGCATGCAGGCTGTGCCTGTACTTTGTGGCTGCGATATGGTCCATATATTTCTCCATTGCAGCCCAGTTCTCGTCGATGATTTCCGTATCTGCGAACTGTTTCCATACTGTCCACGGAACGATGATGCCGGCATCGGCCCAGCCGCAGCGCATCATCTCGTTGTCGGCGCTGCCGTACTGTCCGAAAGGAGCCACACCCGGGAAACCGCCCTCAGGGCTCTGGGTATCGCGCATATCCCGCATCCACTTATGGAAAAACGCTTTCGTGGAAGCGAAGAACGTTCCCGTCTCGGCAAATACCTGGGTGTCCGCTGTCCAGCCCAAGCGTTCGTCGCGCTGCGGGCAGTCGGTAGGCACTGACAGATAGTTGGAAAGCTGTCCCCAGACCGTATTGGAGACAAGACGGTTGACCAGTTCGTTCCCTGTGGTTATGACTCCCGTTTCAAGTTCCTGCGAAATCGAAGTCACCGGCACGGATCTCACGCTTCGCAATGTCACATCCCCGTCGGCTGTCAGGTTGATGAAACGGTAGCCGAAGAACGTGCACATAGGCATATAGGACACATATCCGTCGTTCCCGGCAAAAGTGTAGTCGAGTCTCAGCCCGACATCCTGGGTGCGCAGGTTCCGGCGATGTATACTGCCCTCCGGGCCGTCCATGCCGCGGGACTCCGCCCCGTTGCCGTCATTCAGGATTTCGGACGGGAGGCAGGTCAGGGTCACGCCCTCGCCTGCCATGAACTCGAACGAAGGCACTGCCGCACAGTTCTGGCCGAAGTCGATGACGAGGTTTTCACCTTCGGAAAGCTTCATGACGTCCCCGGTGCGGTACTCCCTCTCGATCACGACTTTCCCGGCTTCCCCCTCACGGGTGCCTTCGACTGTCTTCCACACGTACGCCCTTACCGGCTCGAGGGCCAGATCATACCTGTGATATATCTCCGCGCCCACGGTAGGGACGATCTCTCCGTCGAATTCAGTGTTCGGCTCCGGAGTAGAAAGCTTCTCCGGAGTGAGGTAGCCCGGGAGTTCGCGTGCATCGTAGACCTCCCCGTCATAAATGGCGGCGTGCTTCACTGGCCCTGCGATTCCCGCTTTCCAGTTCAGGGTGTCGGTTCCGAACCATTCCGTAGTGCCGTCGGCGTATGTGAGTTCAAGCACTCCGCGGAATGCGCACTTTCTGCCGTTCATCCCGGTCTGTCCGAGAGGGGTGATGATCTTGTCCGCCCACCAGCCGGGGGTCACCTGAGCTGCCAGGACATTGGTTTCCCCGACAAGAGGGGTAATGTCGTAAGTGTACGAAATCCTGGTCTTCCGGAAATGGGTGAAACCAGGTTTCAGGATTTCATCTCCGATGAGTTCGCCGTTGACATACAACTGATAGACCCCGAGTCCGGTGGTCATCCATTTTGCGGATTCCACCTTCCGTGAAGGGGTAACTTCGCAGACAAACCAGCTTGCCCCGTCCGCAGCCCGTTCCCCGTCACGTATCTGAGCGGTGACGACAGGGGCGTCCGCAGCCGAAATCCACTGTGAATGCTCCCAGACGGCACTGTCAAGAGGGTCTGTAAGCATAACATCGTGGCGGGTCCCACAGGAAACCGCCACGACAAGAAATGTAAGAAGTATTTTTCTCATAAAGAATACCACTAGTGTCCCGTTAAGGGACTGTTAAGAGTTTACAATTGATTTATTTTTAGTTAATTACAAAGGTTTTTTCTTGTACACGACTTGAATCGTAATTTTGGACTGACCATATTATCTGTCAGCCTATGTTCACAGGGAAA
>CASFLY010000050.1 GCA_949295645.1 uncultured Bacteroidales bacterium
AAATCCTTATTTCCGGAAAAGTGTTGATTCTACAAAGCAGTTGATATATGGATGAGAATATAAACAAGCACTTGCACGACATACTGGATGCAATCGATGAGATAGAATCGTTCTTCGGAGACAAGCCAAAGTATTTCAATGAGTTCTGCAATGACCTGTGTTTGAGACGGGCAGTGGAGCGGGATATTGAGATAATCGGGGAAGCGATGAACAGGATTCTGAAAGAGAACAGGGACATAGCCATTACCAATTCCCGAAAGATAGTGGATGCAAGGAACTATATCATACATGGTTATGACAGTCTTTCAGCCGACATACTCTGGAGTATAGTTATCAACCATCTGCCGAAACTGAAAGAAGAAGCACAGGCTCTAATAGAACAATAGGCATACTTAACGACACGCCCTCTTGCAGCAATGCGGGAGGGTTTGCTGTATATGTCCGTCAACCTTTTTGAAAATTTGGAATGGATTTGGCAGGCACTTTATCCGGTTAGAGATAAAAATATGTAAGTATCTGCCGATTGATCAGGCTTTGTGGGCTTTCTGTTCCTTACGGTCTTGTATCTTGAAATATATCAGACCGACAATGGCTATCAAAGAAACCAATACAGAGATAACGATTGTTCCCATTGTTATTTATCCTCCTTTTTCGTGTCTTTTGTGAGAATAAGTCCCACAATTAAACTCAATATTATCGCAATAGATACGGAAACATAACTAATCCACGATTCCCGTATTTCGTCAAATATGGATGTCAACAAAATGGCGGTTGCCATGTATTTGGCTATATCCAAAAGCCAGTCTCCCAACTTCTTCCTCAGAACAAGACAAAGGCAGGAAATTGTTGCTGTCATCATCTCCGTCTATGACAGTGCATGACTGCTTCAGCAGGTCTATGAACTCCTCTGCCGTAAAGTGCCTGTGCTGCTGTGCCGCATATGACAGACCAAGAGCCACTACGCCGGATACATGCGGGCAAGCCATGGACGTACCTTCCATATATCCATATCCCGACTCGCTGATATGCGATGGCACTGTGGAAAGTATGCAACCTACAGCCCCCCTGGTGTCGCCGAAACCGGTATCGGTATCTTCCTTGAAATCGAAATAATAGTCCTGATCGCCTCCCGGTGCAGCCAAAGTAGTTCCCGGACCATAGTTGGTATAGGTCGCAGGAGTGAAGTCCGCAGCTACGGAAGCCACCGATACGCATCCCTCATATGCTCCGGGATAACCTGCCATGGGTGCATACTCATTGCCGGAAGCAAATACCGGTATGCCACCTTTCACAGGACCGGTGTCAGAGCCTGCATAGTGGATGAAATAGTCCATGGCAGCTTTCTCTAACGGACTGTTCACCTCCCATTCCTCGTCCGTCCTGTATCCCGTGCCGTATTCGTATGGATTCGCTGCCCCTGAAGTATAGCCAAAGCTGCATTGGAGGACCACGGCACCGTTGTCAGTCGCATATTTGATGGCACGGGCAAGGCTTACCGTAGAAGATGAGAGGTTTCCGGAGAATATCTGGCATGACATCAGTCTGACCCCGGGAACAGTGGCGGTGCCTCCTGCTATGGAGGAAATGCCGTTGTTTCCGTTTTCAGCGGCAATGATACCGGCCACGTGGGTGCCATGTCCCGAATCTCCGTAAGAATCCCAGGTAACGTTCCCCCTGTTGTTTATGAAGTCATAGCCGTGGACATCTCCCTCATAACCGTTTCCGTCATTGTCCTCAAGGGAATATTCTATTTCGTCTTCGTTCGTCCAGAGACTGTTCCTGAGATCGTAATGATCCAGGCAGATGGCCTCGTCGAGTACTGCCACGATGATGGATTCGTCGCCTTGGCAAATCTTACGCGCCTCGTCCCAGTGGATATCCCTGCCGGCAGTAAATTTGGATTCCGCCGTCCTTCCATCGAATGGGTAACCTTCAAGGGCGCCTTCTCCGGTCACTTCCTGATTCTTGTCATATTTCGACGCTCCGTTATTCCGAAGATTCCACTGCCAGTCTATGAGATCCCCCACGTTTTCGCCCGTCTTGGTAGCAATGCCCGTGCTGAACGGTATCACTTTCCCATTGTATGCCTTCTTGATGGTCCTTACCGGGGCAGCAGCCTGTACCTCGCCCAACACTGACAGCTTTTTCACCACATCATCCACATTCTCATCCTCGCTGAAGTGCACTACATACCACAGATGAAGTCCTGCTTCTCTTGAGCGTTCTTCGTTATCCTTTGTCGCAGGGAAGACCCTTTCGAGCCGGTAGCCTTTCACGGCTTCCAACAACTCATCTACGGAAGATACTCCCGAACGGGTTGCCGGTGCCGAAGATATGCCTGACTCATCAAGAAGCGGACTGAGCGATTCGTCGAATTTCAGTACGACCTGCCCTGGCAGATAACCTTGCGGTGCCTCATATTTTCCGGATTCTGCCGGTGAAGATCCGCTGAAGTCCTCCTTTACACAGGAGACAGCCCCAACCACTGCCGTAAAAATGAATATTGTCTTTATAAATTTCATTACCATAATATTGTCCTCCTATTCCTCGTCCGGATCAGGTGTCCTTGTCGGACTGAACTCCTTTTCTCTGTAAACTTCGTAGTAACTTGGCAAATCATTGTTCTGCAAGTCCTTATAATTGTCAAGGCTTATAGGGATACCATCGAACCTTGCAGCATTGTGATTCATATCAGTCCCTTCCTGGGTGAAAATAAAGGTGTACGGGTCGCACCAGTCCAAATAAGGGTGATAGAAAAGCCATTTGTGTGTCGCTGGGGACAAATTCCCGTGGAAGCGGTTAAGGTTGATCGCCAGTCTCTTCATCTTAGGGAAAATCTTCGGCACCTGATTTTCGGAAAAGAAAGTGGAGTTTCCGAGTGAGTCTGCCATGGAGAGGATGACATCACCATCCTTGTCCCTTATGACATCGGTCCCAGACCAGTATTCTACAGTTCCGTTCAGATAGTCGGCAATCTGAGCATCGGTAGGGAACGTTCCCTGCAGATAGTTCAGAGTCAGCTGAAGCGTATCAAGATTGTCCCATTTGAAGAAACGCATCGGAAATCCTGTCGAGTACCTGCTGTTTTCCGGATTGGTATTTTCGAGGAAGAGACCGCCGTTGGCATTGGCGAAAGTCTCCGGATCGTCTGTAGTCGCATTGCCCAAGTCGTAGATGACATTTTTCTGATTGTTGCTCATCTTCAGCACCCGCAGCGACGGGAAATACTCAGGAGAGATCTTTTCGGGGATTTTCGTAAAATTGTTGCTTGAAATATCAAGATACTCCAGCTCCGGGAATGTCTTCTTCGTCATATTATCTTTCTCATCGAAATATTCGTAGAAATTCTCCGGGAAAGAGTTATCGTCCAATCCGTATGCGGAAATCGTCAGCCTTTTGAGTTTGTGGAGTTTGGTAATATCTTCGCCGATTTTGATATCCTTACGGAAATTCGCGTTCTCGTTTGAGTAGAATATCAGTTCTTCCGCAGCATCTAGCCAGCCTACCTGATAAGGCAGCCCGTCTTCCGTGTTGAACATGAAGAACCGTGCGTATTTTACGCGTCCTGCCCCGTTTTCCGGGCAGTCTTCATCACTTTCCTCCCAAAGCTCGACGCCGTTCCACATTTCCATTCTCGTAGAGGAATCCCATGTCATGGCCCAGACATTCAGGGCACGGGCGATAGACAGAAGTGCAGTGGAATCCGCGGCACGCGGATCCGTCGGTTTGGGCTCTGCCTGTGTCTGTGTCACAGTCACCGTATCCATCCGTGCCACATTGGCCGGATTCATGATGATCTGCTGCCCTTTGTCATCTACCGGAGCGAATACTATCTTGGCTATGCGGTCGTTTTCCTCCTGGTTGATTTTCCAGTCGAAACGCAGGCTCACATTGCGCGGACGCGCACCCTTGGTCAGAGAGAGTTCGGCATTTTCCTCCGAAGCCGCTACCCAGTCATCGCCCAGAGCGTTATTGGCCTCGTCGAGAAAACCGATCTTGAACTTCACATTCGATTTTACCTTGACATCGAAGTAGCGTTCAGCAAGTTCCTTGTAGTTCGGGATGTTTATATCGGCCTTATCCACCGAAATAGTGTAACCGTAGTTGTCCTGCACCACGGAAATATCACGGGTATTCCATTCGGAATCCTGGATAGTGACCGTCCCCTTTCTTGTCATCTCCTCTGCGGAAAGGGTGATCGAAGAGTCGACGATGATCTGGCACTCATGGGATCCGTTGCCGTTGGCAGGGGAAACCGTGATCCACGGAACGTCGGTATTGGCTACCCATGAGCCCGGAGATGAGATATTTATGCGTTTCGTACCGCCTTCGGCAGGGAATTCAAGATTGTCGCTGTCAAGTGCAAAGTCGACCTGTTCCTTGGGTGCACAGGCGAATACCGACAACGCCGCCGTCAAAAACACTATGTTTCTATATAATTTCATAGTCCGTTATTTTATCGTTCTTATTCCAGCATTGCATCGCAATTCAGTATGGTCTGGTCCTTGTCGTAATAGAGGTTGAAGGCTCCGGCTTTCCAATAGGCGCAGATATCGGAAGCATCGAATACAATGCTTGGATTGTCGCTGATGTCCAAATGGAATATCATATACGAGATGGTGTCATCATCAATGACCCGCAAGTCGTTGGAGCCTATGTAGAAACCGCGGAGTCCGGTATGTGTGTACAGCCCGTTTGGCCATTCCCTGAGACATCTCTCCCCTCCGGCATCGCGTTGCCCCCTGATGGAGAAAACTGTCAGCCTGAGGATGTTCAGCGGTTCGCGCGGGAACTTGGAGAAAGAGTTGCTCGTCAGGTCCATACCGTAGAGATACGGCAGGGACGTCGCGTTGAAATCATCAGGGATGTCGTCCAATTTGTTGTACTGGAGGTCCATGGTGGTGATGTTGTGTGTGAATTTGCCGTCGAGACAGCCTTCAGGGAATTTTTCCATTCCGCAAGAGCGAGAGCGAGCTGAGAGGAATACTTGACAAGTGGATGTATGTACTGAAGAATCTTTCACGGCTGATGGACAGGCCGGCAGCTCTGCAGGAGCGGATATTCGGGAAGATATTCGAGACGGCGGAGATATCGGCGTTCACGAAGGAGGAAAGGAACCAATACGAGAAGAATATGATGACGGAAAACGACAGAAAGAATGCCTTGGATTACGCCAGACAGGAGGGCCGTCAGGCGGGTTTGGCGGAAGGCGAGCGTAAAGGTCTGGAGAAAGGCCGTCAGGAAGGATTGGCAGAAGGCGAGAAGAAAGGTTTGGAGAAGGGCATGGAGAAAGGCCGTCAGGAAGCGTTGGCGGCAGCGGCTGCCGGAATGAAGAAAATGGGGATGCCGGTAGAGGCCATCATGCAAGTCACGGGGCTGTCGGAAGCGGCGATTGCTGCCTTGTAGGGTAAAAGACGCTGTTTCATATTGTAACGTGAGTTCGATGAATTTTAATTTATTGAAAATCATTGAACTTCCGCTGAGGAGCAGGACGTAAGTCCTGCGACGGGTCCCCGGCGAGGGGGCGGTGGGGGTGGCGCCCCTTGAAAAGGGGCTGTCGCTACAGCGACTGGGGTTTGAGAAATTTGGATTTCGCAGAAATCCTTAACGACTGTTCGACGAATTCCTTGGTCCTGAACAACATAAATTCGTCGAATTGACGTTATTGTAATAAAGCACGGCTGTGGTCTTTAGACGCATAGCCGTGCTTTATTGTTATCAAAGTCTTATCCCAAAATATCGCATGGTGCCACATCCGGCAGATGTCTCGGCAGGCTCGACATGACAAATTGAGGGATGCTCGACATGACAAGCGGAGGGGGAGGATGCCCGGGAAGGCAAAAAGAGGGGCCTTTGAGAGGTGAGCCTTATGCCGCGGGCAGATTTGTTCCGATGCTATTCAGCCGTTGCAGCGGAAGCAATGCCCTCCGGCAGAGCATCAATCCTTGCATAGACGCGTGTGATGGAAGCATCATCTGCCGCTGTCCATGCCATGCGGGTAGAAGTCAGGCTCGTCACAACATATTTGTGCTCCCAGGTCTCGTAATATGAATTGTCGAAAATCCCGTTTATGGCGTTTTCGTCCTCGTAAATATCATATACGCCTGTTTTGGAAACAGTGTGGAAAGAGTCGAATTTGTCGTATGAGAAAAATTTCCTGTCCTGCCATGTAAGCTCGAGGTAAGCATATGTACCTTCGCCGAGCGGCGATCCGTTCCGTTCAATCAGCTCCCATACCCCTGCAACATTGTGCGGAGTAAGTGTCAGGTTATCTTCTGCAGGCACCGCATCATCCTTGGCGCAGGAAGCGGCGGCAAAAACAGCCAAAGCTATGAATACGTTTCTGATAAGATTTTTCATTTCCATGTTTTATAATTTTAACAATCAATTCCATGCGGCAGATTTCCTGCTACGGCATGACTGTGCGTATCTCCGGCCGTTCCGAACTGAAAACGACCTTTATCGTCCGCTGCGTCGGAGGAAGCGATAGTCCTGTCAGGATGACAGGAACCACATTCAGCATCCTGGATGAAGACGCCTCCGGATCATACCTGACAAGGATATCGGCCTTGTCTCCCGGAGCTATCGTCTCAGGCTCGCACCAGACCGTAACATACGGCGGCAGCAAATCCTTTTCCACTCCGACAGTCAGGGGCTTCTCACCCGCATTCTGGCAGAGGATGCGCTCAACGGCCAACCGGCCCGGCTCAAAGCGCACCTCCCTGCGCTTCAGGAGCAGGTCTCCCATCCTGTAACGGTAATTCCACACCGGGACTTTCGCCGGCTGTACGTCGCCCCTGAGAGAAAGAATCGCCGCCGGTCTTTTGCCGGAAACATCCGTATAGACGAAAATGCGTCTGTCAAACGGTCCGGGATGTCCTTTCGGATAATATGTCACAGTCAAAGAACTTTTTTCACCGGGCCTTACAGGAGTCCTGTCAAACGACGGGACGAGACAGCCGCATGAAGTAGTCACATTCAGCACCGTCACAGGAGCGCTCCCGACATTGGTCCAGGAAAACGAGAAAGACTGCGGGGCAGCCTCCTCCGCTATGATTCCGGTACCGATTACGGATTCATCGAACTGCATCGAAAGCGCAGCCTTTTCCGAAATGCGAGGATGCATGATGCTGTCGATAAGACGCTCTCGTTCGGACAATGTCTGCGCTCCGGCAATCCCTGCAGTGAATAACAGGATTCCCGCCTGGCAAACCGCCTTCCGCATCTTCCTACCATCTATCATCCGTCATTTTATCCTTTTGCCGCGGAGTCGTCCTTCACCGTCTTTTCCAGTCAAGTCCTTCCGCATCTTTATTCTGCTGAGAGCAAGTGTTTTACGGCACTGTTGACCCCGCCAGGGGTTGTATCCCAGTGCCGTAAAACACTTGACCCGCTATAGCCAATCCGATCCGCTCTCCTCCAGACTTACCGTAATCGTAAACGTCTGGGCAGCTCCCGCTCCGGAGCCGGAAGGCGTTATCGTCGCAGTCGTGGACCCGTTCTTAAGTCCGAAGAAAGTAATCTTGCCGGACACGCCGCTCACGCTTGCACTGCCGGATGCAGCACCGGCCTCCCCTACCGTCGCTATGGAAGGGTCGTCAATCGTAACGGAGAAAGAATCGCCTGCAAGATAAGCCGACGGATCATAAGTCACCTGAGACGCACTCTGGACATAAACATTAGGGAACTGCATCGGAGTACCGGCCTTATTCCCTTCGATCAGGTCCAAAAGATTGGCGGCATTCACGACACCGGCTCCCATCTTGTTCCTGTAGGAAGAAAGCTGGAATCTGCGCCCGTGAATCAGCTGCGATGCGTCGACATGCCATTTATAGTAGAACTTGTAGCCGGACAGGATAGTCTCGTTGGTCTGGTCGTCAGGATCATCCGTCAGATACTTGCAGGAAGCATAGAGCAACTCCTTGAATTCATCGGCCGTAAAATGCTTGTGCAGCTTGGCGGCATAGGAAAGTCCGAGGGCGGCAACACCGGAAACATGAGGACAAGCCATGGAAGTACCCTCCATATAGCCGTAGCCCGATGTGCTGACATGCGTAGGCACTGTGGAAAGTATGCATCCCACCGCACCGCGCGTTTCATTTTCACCATCCTCAAGATAGTCATAATAATAATCCTGGTCCCCGCCCGGAGCCGAAATCTTCGTCATGTCACCGTAGTTGGTGAAAGTAGAAGGTGTAAAGTCACCGGCAACGGCAGCTACCGAAACGCAGTCTTCATATGCACCCGGGAAACCTGCGCTCGGAGCATATTCGTTTCCGGAAGCGAATACAGCTATTCCGCCTTTGATCGGACCGTTTTCCGAGCCGGCATTATGGATGAAGTAATCCAATGCCACCTTCTCGAGAGGGCTTCCCTCGGCCCATTCCTCCTCCGTGCGGAAACCCGTACCGTATTCATACGGATTCGCGGTACCGGAAGTATAGCCGAAACTGCACTGGAGCACCACCGCCCCGTTGTCAGCAGCATATTTTATGGCGCGGGCAAGATCCACGGTGTTGGACGCCTCGTTTCCGGAAAAGATCTGGCAGGACATGATTTTCACTCCAGGTGCGTCCGGGGTGCCTCCGGCAATGGAGTTGATACCTTCATTGTTGTTGTTCACCGCAGCGATGATGCCGGCGCAATGGGTGCCGTGTCCGGTATCGCCGTACGAATCCCAGGAGATAGTACCCTTCCCGTGGATGAAATCATAACCGTACATGTCACCGGCATAGCCGTTGCCGTCTTTATCTTCATTGGAGCCGTAAATCTCGTCCTCATTGACCCACAGATTGGCTTTCAGGTCCGGATGAGTCAGGCAGAGACCTTCATCGAGGACAGCCACGACAATGGACGGATCCCCGTAGAATTCCTTTTCATCCCATACCGTCTTCATCCCTATATCATAGCCCGGGACAAATTTTTCTGAAGCCGTACTGCCTCCGTATGGATAATCCGGAAATCCGGTATGGTCTCCCTCGAATTCAGGATTTATCCTGTACTTTGCCGTCTCGGCAGGATCATTCACAAGATTCCACTGCCATCTCAAGCCCGCCTGGCCCTCCTTGTCACCGGCAGCCCTGGTTGCCGGCCCGAATTTCGACGCATCGAAAGGAATCACCTTTCCGTCATATGCTTTCTTGATGGTCAGCACAGGAGCAGCAGCCGACACCTCGCCGAGGGCGGACAGCTTGGCCACCACATCGTTCACATCCTCGTCCTCGCTGAAATGCACCACATACCACAGATGCATTCCCGCCTCGCGGCTCTGCGCCGAAGTCGCCTTCACCTCCGGGAAGACCCTTTCGAGCCGGTACCCGTCGATGACATCGAGAAGCTCATCCACGGTAGACACCCCTGAACGGGTGGCCGGGCCCCTTGAAAGGCCTGCTTCATCAAGCAGGTCACTCAGGGAAGCGTCGAACTTCACTATGACCTCTCCGGGAAGATATGCCTCCTCCGGCATGGTGGACGGAGCCGACGGCTGCACGGTTTCATTGAAAACCTCTTTCGTGCAGGACATCACAGCCATTGCGCCGGCAAGCAAAAAAATATTCAAATATTTCATTTTCATCATTCTTTCCTCCTATTCTTCATCTGCCGGCGGCGTATATGTCGGGCTGAACTCCTTGTTGTAATAAACACCATAATAGCTCGGCCACTCGTCGCCATAATCCTCGAAACTTACCGGAACACCGGTGAACTGGGCAGCATGGCCATCAAAATCAGTCCCCTCCTGATTATAGAACATCACATACGGGTCCCACCAGTCCAATTTCGGGTGATACAGCAGCCATTTGTGGGTTTCCGGACTCAGCGTACCGTGGAACCGGTTCAGGTTCACCGTCAGCCTCATCATGTTCGGAAGCACCTTAGGCACCTGATTGTCAGTAAAGAACCGCGTACCGACCGTACTGATGGAATCCGCAATCTCGGTATCCGACGTACTCCAGTATTTCACGCCTCCGTGGCTTTGCATGTAGCTGATTATCTGCTCATCGGTAGGTATTGTACCCTGGAGATAATTCAGGGTAAGCAGGAGGGTATCGAGTTTTTCCCATGTCAGGAATTTGGCCGGGAAGCCGGAGCCGGAGATATTGTCCGGATTCGAATTTTCACGGAACAGGCCGCCGTACTGCTCGGCAAACTGCTCTGGATCCTTTACGGTAAGATTGTCCAGATCGTACGCCGTCAGTTTCTGGTTGGTCGTCATCTCGATAGCCCTCAGCGACGGGAAATTCTCCGGAGTAAGCCACTCAGGCACCTCAGTGAAGTTGTTGCCCGAAATATTCAGATATTCCAGATCAGGGAACGTCTTCTTCGTCTCTCCGTCCTTCTCGTCATAATATTCATAGAAATTCTCAGGGAAGGAATTCTCGTCTATGCCGTATGCGGAAATCGTCAGCCTCTTGAGCTGGTGCAAGTTCATGATATCCTCGCCCACTTCGATATCCTCGCGGACATGAGCATTTTCGTTCGAGTAGAAAATCAACTCTTCCGCAGCATCGAGCCAGCCCACCTGATACGGCAGTCCGTCATCGGTGTTGAACATGAAGAAACGGGCATAACGTACTCGTCCCACACCGCCTTCAGGACAGCCTTCGTCACCCTCTTTCCAGAGACGGACATTGTCCCATCTTTCCATTCTTGCGGATGAATCCCAGCCGCCGGACCATGTGTTGAGGGCCCGCGAAATGGCCAACAGTGCAGTGGAGTCCGCAGCGCGGGCATTCTCAGGCTTTGCGGCAGCCGATGTCTGGGTAATATACAGGGTGTCCACACGATACCCGGCCGGCAGCGGAGTTATGGGCGCACCGTCAGATCCTACAGGAGTGAAGACCAATTTGGCAGCCTTGTCATTCGGCTCCTGATTGATATCCCAGTCGAAACGGAGAGTGACATTGCGCGGACGCGCACCCTTGGTCAACTGCAATTCAGGGTTGTCTTCAGCTGCCGTTATCCACGGGTCATCGTCTATCAGCTGGTTGTCGCTTGTGTAAAGGTCTACGTTAAACTGTACGTTGGCGCTGACTTTCACATCGAAATAACGCTCGGACAGCGCTATATAATCCGGAATCTCTATTTCGGTGTCATCCAAAGAGATGGAATAATCGAAATTTTTCTGTTCCACCGTAATCTGGCGGTTTTCCCAGTCCGCTTTCTGGATGGTAATCGTGGTCTGACGCGTCGGGGCTTCACTGACCATGGCAAGGGCGGAATCCACTATGACCTGGCACTCGCCCGAGCCGTTTCCGTTTGCCGGTGAAATGGTTACCCACGGGTCATTGGACCTCGCCACCCAGCTGCCGGGAGACGAGATGCTGAGCCGGAAAGTACCTCCTTCCGCAGGCATTTCGATTTTGTCCGTATCGATGGCGAAGTCCACCTCCTCTTTCGGAGCGCAGGCAAAAACACTGAACAGCGCGGCCGCCACTGCGGATATTTTCCAGTATGTTTTCATATTCAAATCCTTTTATCTTCTAATCCAACATCGCATCGCAGCCTATTATCTCCTGAGACTGGTCGTAATAGAGAGTATATGCACCGGCCTGCCAGTACGAACATATATCCGACGCATCGAAAGTAATGTTAGGGTTGTCGCTGATATCCAAATAAAATATCAGGAACGAAATGGAGTCGTCAATGACACCGAGGTTGTTCGACCCGATGTAGAAGCCTCTCAGACCGGTATTGGAGCCAATATTGGTCGGCCACTGGGACAGACATCTGTCGCCGTTTGCATCGCGCTGCCCCCTGATGGAGAATGCGGTCAGATTCATTATGTACAGAGGCTCGAACGGGAACTTGGAAAACGCGTTGCTCGTCAGATCGAGACCGTACAGGCTCGGGACATTCTCGCGGGTGAAGTCGTCCGGCAGGTCCGACAGGTTGTTGTACTGGAGGTCGAGAGTGGTAATGCTCATCGAATAGTCGCTCTTGAGGCAGCCCTCCGGGAATTCGGTCAGGCCGCACTGCTGCATCACTATCTGCTCCACATACGAATTCGATTCCGCTATCTCCTTAGGATATGTCTTGATAGGGTTTCCGGACAGGGTAAGAGCCTTTGAGCGGAAACCGTTGAACGAGCCCGTCTCCGGAGCCAGCGTAGTGATTTCGTTGTGGGCCACATTGATGCTCGACATCACATAGGCGTTCTTGTCGGATGTGAAGATGTTCGGGAACCGGGTAAGTTTGTTGTAACTGATGGAGAATGCATCCAGGTCGGCAAGCGAACAGAAGGCATCCCCTTCGAAGCCGGTAATGGCGTTGTCGTCGAAATACAGTTCCTCCGGAGTAAAGCCGGTATTCGCAGACAGGTCAGGCAGGTTACCCGAAATGTCGTTCACCGAAAGGTCGAGCATGCCGAGACGCCCCATGCGTCCGATTTCCTCCGGAAACTTCGTCAGATGGTTTTCACGGAAGTACAGAATCTGCAGCACATCCTCGGCGGCTCCTTCGGCCAACGCCTTCAATGCGGCATTCGCACCTTCGGAAGTAAAGCCGTTGTTGGAAATATTCGCCTGGATGATACCTCCCATCCTCGCGAAGCCTGCCGGAAGAGTCTTGAGGTTAGGACAGTTGTATATCACGAGTTCGGTGACGGAAGACAGGTTCGCAAGCGCATCGGAAGGAATCCCCTCCGCCTCAATCGGCGAATTGGCTATCGTAAGACTTTCGAGACGGGTCAGCCTGCCTATATTCTCATGTATCTTTGTCAGTCCGTTTGTCAGTTTGCCGTGGTTCATGTCGTACGGCTTGAGCTGATAGTCGCTCGGATAAAGCGTCCCGGCAGCCATGCGTGAAATCTGCTTCGTGGTCATCGCATCGTACATGGTGGCGGCAGGAGAAGTCTCGCCGTGCAGTTTGAGCGCCAGTGCACAGACCGGGGACATCTGCTCCGGACGGCGTACCATGGCGGCAAACTGCTTTGACCTCCGCTCTCTCCACTGTGCCTTTTCCTCATCCGTACCGTCCACAGGGTAAGGCAGGTCATCCTCGTAGGCATCCACATACTGGTTGGTCTCGTTGTGGTTTCCGAAAGACAGTTCTACAAGTTCATCGAACTGGCCTATTGCCGCAGGCACCTCACCCTTGATGCCGAAACCGCTCAGGTCGATGCTGGCGATACGCCCGTTCGGATGTATCTGTACGCCCGGCTGGTCACACCAAAGGTCGATATCCTTGTCGAAATTCCAGTTTGCGCCATTGCTGTATGTCTGGCCTTCGTATGACCAGTTCGGTCCGTCGAGAGCCTTCCAAAGCAGATAGAGCGCATAGTTGTCCTGGATATAGGCGTCGGCTTCCACGAGGGTCACCGGGATTTCGGCTTTTTCACCTTCGGCGAGCTTGTTGTCTTCGACAACGATGACGCTTTCCTGATCCTGGTAGCTGAGACTGTAATCCTGGAACTCGAGCAGATTTTCATCCTCGTCGTACAGTGAATAGCTGTATATCTTGTACTGTCCGGCCGGAGCATAGACGACGGAATCCGCCACGGAAGACGAAGTCTGGGTACCTGTCACGCCTTCTTCTCCCGTATATGTCTCGTCACCGTCGAAATGCACGGAAAAACTTACCGGAATCATTGTAAAGGAGCGCCGGCCAGACGCAGCGGCATTCTGCGCATCCTGGAGAACTATGTCCATGAATGCCACCTCGTCGAGGGAATATTCGTCCGGTCTTTGGGAAACCCTCTGTATCGGACTGTTCAGAGCGTCATCCTCCAGCTGCGGATTGTCAGGGTCCTGGCGGAAACCGGACATGTCCTTCACAAGAGAAAACCTTATCATGCCGCGAGGCCTGACATTCGCGGTCAGGTCATAGACTTCAAGTCCTCCCGGGGAAATGGAGACAGTCTCGTTGACGACCTGGCGGTAAAGGACGTTATCCATGTTGTCATAAAGGATGTAGGACCTGAGCTGGTAGTCGCCCTTGAGAAGTCTGAATTTGGAGCTGCGCAGGCCGAATTCCGCCGAATGGGCATCGGAAGAAGAAAGGGTCAGCGTCTGGGAAATGCTCTGATTTGACCCGTCCACCAAAGAAACGGATATCTTTCCGGCCTCGAACAGCGAGTCGAGCTGCGATTTCTCCGCGTCGGTATTGCCGTCCGCCCTGGTAATGGCTTTGGTAAGCACGCTTTCGTACGACGACTCCTTGTACAGCTTGAACTGGAGGTAGCCGTAGTCGGTATCCCTGTTGTCCGGAAGTTCCTCGCGGACGCAGCCGGTCATCAGGAGCGCCGAGACGGACAATACCGCAGACAATGCCGATATTATGGTTCTTTTCATATTCAATTTATTCTCGACTAATTATAGTTAATATCGTGATTTTCAATGGAGGTGCGGCAAAATCCGCATTTTGCCACACCTCCGGTGACAAATGGATTATTCGTTAGTTATTGTCGCCCGTACGACTATCGTACAAGGATAATTTCCGCTTGATTCCATGAATTTCAGGCAGACATCGGGAAGTTGTTGTGTAGTCTCTTCCGGATTATAGTCCGAGGACTCAGCCGGATTCAATCCGATTTGCCACATTCCAGCGTAAGGCTGTTCACAAGTCACCCATCCGTCAGAGTCATTCGTCACCCAAACGACGCTGTCCGGCATGCCGCTGATTGCAACAAGAGAGCCTTCGGAATTATCCTTATATTCAAGCAAATACACAGTCCCCTCGGCATTGTCAGGAATCGGGGCACCTGTTCCTGTCAGGAGCGTAAACGTACAGCCGTAGCCCTGCATCATTTCCAGTTCTATGATATCCGCATCGCCGCCGCCAGTATAATTCACATCATAATTAAACTTAATCACGGCGACAGGAGTTTCTTCTTTCATGAAAATGAAGTATGCGGACTTAGCTGCCGTGGAAGCCGTCGTAGCCTCGATATAATATCTGCCTGCGGCACTGCCGGCCTTAAGTTTTGCCCAGTAATTATCCGGATCCGATACCACGTCAAGGAAAGAATCATAACCTTCTTCCACTTCCTCGTAAACCTGGCAGTCATCGTAATCGAAATTAATGTCGAACTCGCAACTCAGCCCGAAGCCCTGCGACATATCCTCTACGGTATATGTTACCTGATACATGTCATCGACTTCAATACCCATCATGGACAGCAGAGGATCGCTTTCCAAAGTTTCGAAGAACGCTCCTTCCATTTCCCAATAAGAAGGCTCCACCTGCTCCACGGCACCCGGCTGTCCGTTCTGAGTGACATTGGCCACGAGATACTGTGCATATTCAGGTCTCAGACTTCCTTCCTGCACGATAGATCCCACTCCATCCGCCAGCGACTCCGGCACAGCCACCACGATGGCAGTCCTTGCTTCATCGCTTTCGTTCATCTCTACTTTCACCGTCACATTTTTCGTCTGGATGGCGTCTCCGCCAACTGTCCAGTCATAAGAAGCGGTGATCCACTCAGGATTCTGGCTATACCCGCCGTCAGTCGTAGTCTCGTATATATAAATATGCAGATTCTCGGCGGAAGTCACTTCCACAGTAGGATTGCCCTGCATCATCTCGGACTGCTGGTACTCTCCTGCGGCATCGAACTCCATATCCGCCGGCCTGAGGACATAGAAAAAGTCTTCGATGTCCGGATTGACCACGGTATAGGTATAAGCATGTGTGTCATCCATCCTGAATACAATCTGTCCGTCCGCAGCATCCGGATCATAGTCCTCATAAGATATGGTGAGGCGGTAGTAATTCTCCTGTTCGCCGAATGTCGAAGCATCGTTATCCACGAATGACGGCTCGCTTATTGTCAGCCATTCCGGCTTCTGGATATTTTCCGCAGTGAAGGTATAGTTGGACTTGACTAATATCCATGCCAGGATCGAACTGTTTACCGGGTCCGACACGAAAGTAATCTCGCCGTTACTATCAAGAGGAGTCTCATCGTACTCGCAGTTGTAGCCGTTTTCCGCATCGGTGGTATAGATGAAATCACCGTTGCCGTCTACCTTTGCGGTGCGGAGCGAGAACGACGGAGTGACCTCAGGAGCCGTAAACTCATAGATCATGGACTCGTAGTTCTCTATGCTGGAAGTGAGTGTCATGGAGACATCCTCGCCGTTCATGATATTGTAGGTCAGCTTGTACTCGGTCACCCAGGCGTTTTCAGTGACAGGCGACATGGTCATCGCACTGCTGTTCGACAGCACTATGCTGTGGTCGAAGTTCACGTTCAGGAGGATATAGGATACATAGGCATTGTCGGCAGCGCTCCAGATCATCGGAATCGCCGCATCATCGCCCAGATCTTCGTACTGGTACTGGTAAACGCCGTCCGTTGCAGCCACGAAGCCGTTCTCATCGGTCACCGCCTTCTGGAAAGAGTACTCCGGAACGGCCGAGGCCAAATGATAAGTGGCAATGGACTGCGTCTGTCCGCCCATTGTCATCAGCACGTCCACGCTGTGCGATTCTTCATCAGGATATTCCCTGGTGCATACTATATATATGGTATAGTCTCCGGCCTGGCCTCCCGTGGTGGAAGACATGTTGCCGTTCTCGTCGGCTATCTGGAAGTTCACGTCATCAGACAAGGTGACGGACCATGTCATGTTAGGAGATATGGAGAGCGTCATGGTATTTCCGTCAGGAGAAGTGAGGTCGAAAGTCCCCTCGCCCTTTGTTGCCGGAAAAACAGGAGTCTGCGTATCTTCCTGCGGTGTACACCCGGCTGCGAATATCGCCATGGAAATCGCTGCCGCAGCAAAAAGTTTTTCAAGAAGTTTTTTCATAACTCTGATTTTTAATGATAACAACTATAATTAAGTGAGATTAGCAATTACATGCCCTCTTCACGCTGGAGGCGGTCTGCTTCCTGGTCGGAAACCCACTCCATGACGTTGTAGTAGTCACCGACATAGCCGATGAGGGTGCTCATATTATATACATAGGCCCTCAGCCAGAGCGATACGAATTTCTGGCAGGAGTTGAAGTATGACGTGTATGCAGGACTGTTCATTCCGAGTATCCTGTTGTCGCCGTTGGTCTGCCCGAAGACAGACAGCTCGTCGCTTATCATCTGGTCGTCAGGCATGGTGATGACCGGATTCTCTGGATCCGACGGGTCGAATACTATCTTCACGTCATATCCGTCGTAAAGCCAGTCTTCGAGGATGACGGTATTCTCCGCGGTCTCGTCCACCTTCGTCCTGATAAGGCGCTGATATGAGCCACTGCCGTCCGTCAGAGCCGGATAGTTGTACAGGAACATCGAAGTGACCACGCACCATCCCGAGAAAGTATTGATGTCGAAAGGACATACCTTGTACATGGACACGGTGGTCTCGTCGCCGTATATGTCCCATCTGAGCTGGTCCTGCATCACGAGCTTGAGGTTGAAGGATAACGTGTCTTCTTCGCCGAAACGCTCGTACTGAGGGTAGACTCTGACATCAGTCCTGTATTCCCCGGCCGGAATCACCAAAGTATTCGATTCGAGGAAATAGTCGCGGCCTTCGACAGCCGTGCTGCCCTTGTCGATGATTTCTACCGCTATTGTCCTGTCGTAGTCGCAGGACACGGTGGATGTCACAGGTACGGTGAAGAAATATTCCCCGCCTTCCGCATCCTCCTTCATCACGGCATGGTAGGACAGGGTATCCTGGAACATGATGTACTCCGTGCCGAACGGCTTGGGACCCTCCTCCTGGCAGGCGGTGAACGCCGCTACAGGGAGTGCTGCCGCAAGTATTGTATATATTCTTCTGATCATAGTCCTTACTGAGTTTACCTGTTGTTGCTTGGATTTCCCGTTATTTCCGACCCCGGAGCCTCTATCTCATGCTGAGGAATCGGCCATACGAACAGCGCATCTCCGGCTTCCACCTTCAGGTCGTTGCCCGTAGTCTGGGTGTAGGAATTCGGAGTACGCTCGAAGCCCATACCCCAGCGTTTGAGGTCGTTCAGGCGGAATCCCTCCATGAAAAGTTCCCTTACACGTTCGTCGGAGATGGTCTCATTCCAGTTCGAGGAACTTACGGAAACGGAACCTGCCCCGCGGGCGCGGCTCAGCGTCGTCAAGTCCTGGGAAGCCTTTCCGAAGTCCGGAGCGTCGTCTCTGCAGTAGGCTTCCGCACGGATAAGATACTGCTCGGCAAGTCTCAGCGGCTTAGGCATGCAGACATGGTACAGATAGTATGTCGATGTAAAGTTCCTGTTTCCGTAATACTTCACCACGAGCGGCACCGGGATGTCGAAAGAGTAGCCTACCGAGATGCCGGTATAGCTCTCGTCCGCAAGATATGCCAGATAGCGCACGTCCCTTGCCGAATACAGGTCCACGACCCATTGCGCCGGCACATAGTCAGGATAGAAATATGTCATGTCCCTTGTATAGTTCAGGAACACCGTACCGAGAGCACCGCCATAGGATGTTGCGGTGAATCCGATGCGCCAGATCACTTCCGGACCGCCGTCATACATCCACAGATAGTCAAATTCCGTGACACCGGAAGCCACCTCGGCAGTGCCGTTAAGTGAAAACGCCTCATTTTCTATCACATACGTGGAATAAGTAATGGCGTTTCCCCAATCTTGCATATTGAGGGCGACACGTGCATGGATAGCATAGACAGCCGCAAGGGAAATATAATAGTTGTCCGCGGCATCGTCATCGCTCGTATGGTCGTCATTCCCGTCATCGAGAAGTTCTTCCGCACGGGCCAAATCGGCAAGGACCTGCTCGTACGACGCTTTCAGTGAAGCTCTTTTGACAGGTTCCGGCTCGAAATACTTGGTCCTGAGCACGACTCCGAGCTGGGTGTCAGCCTTGTCCGGATCATATGCCTCGCAGAAACATTTGATAAGCTCCGAATAGCACAATGCACGGATGGCATACGCTTCACCGGTATAGGTGTCGAGCAGTTCGAGATTGTCTTCGTCGGTCTCACCGGCTATGACCTCTCCGACCTTGTCAAGAAAGAAGTTGCAGTTCCCTATCACGGAATACAATGCACCGTAAACCGCTTCGATATTGGCATCCGTGGAATGGATGTCCCACTCCCAGATGCCCGGATAAGGGTTGTTGTTCTGGAGGGTGGCCATCACGAGGTCTGCCTGGATATCGGGAAGAAGCGTAAGGCTGCCGCTGTAGAGATTGGCGCTTTTCAGGCTCGCATAAATACCTATGATATGCTGTTCCGCATCTTCGAAGGTCTTCATGGAATCTGCAACCGGAATATAGGATGCCGGATATTTCTCAAGGCAGGATGTTGCCGTACCGGCAATAAGGACGGCAAGGACTGTCGTTTTTGCTATATTCAATATTTTCTTCATCATGTCTTCTCCTCTTTAGAATGTCAGGTCAAGCCCGAAAGTGAACTGCCTGGACATCGGGTACTGGGCAATGTAAATGTTCGACACACCCTCAGGGTCAAGACCTGAGAAGTTGGTGAAAGTAAACAGATTCTGAGCCTGGAAATACACGCGGAGCCCCTCTATGAAGCCGGACTTGCGTATGATCTGTGCAGGAATCTGGTACGAGAGCATCAGATTTTTCAGACGGAGGAACGAAGCGTCTTCGAGAAGCCTGTCATCGAACTCCATGTACACGCCGTGACGCGGAATATCAGTGATGTCGCCAGGCTGTTTCCATCTGTCGAGCAGTTTCACCGACTGGTTGTAGGTCTGGAACTGTCCGTTCGATTCCTGATAGAACCTGTCGTTGTTTATCATCCACCTGTCGGCAACCCAGCTGAACTGTGCGGAAAGGGAAAGTCCCTTCCAGTCAAAGGTGGTGCCGAAACCGCCTGCCCACGGGGCATTGTAGCTTTTCCCTACCATTACCCTGTCTTCATCTCTCAGCTCGTTGGTGATTTCACCGTCCTTCGTGTACCAGAGGGCGTCTCCGTTCGCAGGATTCACTCCGGCGAAACGGTTGAGATAGAATTCCCCGGAATCATGGCCTACCACGAGTCTCAGAGATGTATTGTTGAGCTCATACTCGTCCACGCCTCCGTACAGTTCGGTAATCCTGTTCCTGTTGTAAGAGACATTCGCGTTAAGAATCCAGGTGAAATCGCCTATCGAAAGTGCCGTACCCGAAAGGTTGAGCTCGGCTCCGCGGTTTACCATCGCGCCGACATTGTCCCAGTTGCTGCCGAAGCCGTTGTCCGAATAGGACTGTGGAACAAGCATCAGCATGTTGTAGGTGTATTTGTTGTAAAGCTCGAGATCCACGTTAAGCCTGTTCCAGAATGCGAAGTGCAGACCGAGGTTGGTGGTCCAGGTGGACTCCCAGCCGAGATCCTCATTTCCCTGCGAAATAGGTGCAAGGCCCGGATCTCCTACATAGTCGCCGGCATTGCCCACCAAGGCAAGATGCTCGTAATTCGGGATTTCCGAGTTTCCTGCTGTTCCGCTGCTCAGGGAAATCTGCGCATACGTGAGCCATGAGCGTGAAGGAGCCATGAAGTCTTCGTTCAGCATGTTCCACATCAGACCCACGGAGCCGAAGCCTGCCCAGCGTCCCGACCTTCCGAATCTCGAGGATGCATCCGCACGTCCGGAAAGTTCGAGATAATATTTGTTCGCGTAGTTGTATTCAGCCCTTGCGAAGAATGACAGGAAGCCGTAGTCGTCATCGGTCGTGTCGGCCCAGCTGGAAACGCGCGAACCGGTAGTGAGGTTGGTCAGGTAATGGTTGTTCTGGCCTTCGGACAGAACACTGAATGCCTCATAGTGGTAGTTGATGCCTTCCTGGCCTACCATGAAATTGAAAGAATGGATATGGTCTATGTCGAACTGATATCCTATCGTGTTCGTCACGGAGAGGGTAAGTCCGTCAGTGGAGCTTCTCATGGCCTGTCCCGAGTTCTGGTTAGGCGCGAAGTCCGGATAGGACCTTCCGTATCCGGTGGTGTGCGTATAGTCCACCGTGAACTGCGACCGTATCGAAAGTCCCTTTATCGGTTTCGCCTCGGCGAATATAGATGAAAAGACTTTGTAGCGCTTGTATGTTATAGGGTTGTTTTCAAGCCATTCCACAGGGTTGACTCCGTCTCCGTTCCAGGTGTCGCCGGTCTTGGCGATGGTACCGTCCGAATTGTACGGATCCCAGTACGGAAGCATGAACATGGCGGCAGATATAGGAGTGACGACAGACGGCTCGCCGGAGTTCGCACGCTCGATATCCTGATAGTTCAGCATCGTGTTGGTCCCTACGGTCAGCCATTTGGCGGCCTGCTGCTCGACATTGGCCCTTATGGAGTAACGTCCGAAATTGGAGCCCAGGGCGATACCTTCCTGGTCATAGTATGAGCCGGAAACGTAATAATTCGTCTTTTCGGTAGCTCCGGATACGGAAAGTTCGTAGTTCTGCAGGAAAGCCGCGTCATTGTAGACCACGTCCATCCAGTCCACGTCTATCTGTGACAGCACGTCATAGTCTTTCCCGGAATCCAGGCCTATTTCCTTTTCATACTGGATGCGCTGTTCGGTGTTCATCAGATTCCACTGCCCGTGCGCTATGTCGGAAAAACCGAGCTGTGTGCGGAACGTGATGACCGGTTTGTCAGCCATGCGTCCGCGTTTGGTCGTGATGACGATAACACCGTTGGATGCACGCGCTCCGTAGATGGATGTGGATGACGCATCTTTCAGGACTGAAATGCTTTCGATATCCGATGGATTGATGGAATTGAACTCGGATGCATCGATAGCCGCTCCGTCAAGAATATACAGAGGCGAAGTCCCGGAATTGATCGAGTTGGTGCCTCGGATAAGCATCGTGGCGGATGAACTTGGCTCTCCGGTGGATGACAGTACCGTCAGTCCGGGAACCTGTCCCTGGAGGGCCTGGTCGAATGCTGCCGTCGGAGTGCTTTCTATCTTTTCCGATTTGACGCTTGAGACAGAGCCTGTGATCGTACCTTTTTTTCTGACGCCATAAGCCACTACGACCGTTTCTTCCAGAAGCTGGGAATCCGACTCGAGCGCGACATTGTATTCAATAGCCGCTGAGCCTGCCGGAACAATGTATTCTGCCGTCTGATAGCTGATGGCATGGAATGATATGACAGTTTCGGCAGGAACGGTAATTGTATAGCTACCGTCGTCCGCCGTGCTGACGCCCCCTCCGGCTGAAGACATGACAACTACACCGATCAATGGCATACCGTCTTCTGAGGAGGTGACAACGCCGCTTACTGTGATATCTTCCTTTCCTTCGTCCTGTGCGTTTGCAACAACCGGCAAAGCACAGATTAACAGTTGAAGAAGTATCAACAATGGTGCTTTCATAGATGTAACTTTGATTTCGGGGCGCAAAGGTACGGTTTTTTTCGACAAATTGTAATTTATCAACGTTTTTTTTGCTGTATCAATCAGCACGTTAGACAAACGGCGGTAAGTTTTTCAAGGTGTTTTGATAACGATTCATAATCATATCCCGTAATTACATTTTGATTCAATAGCAAATCTGAAAAATCACTTATAAACATTAAGTGGGGGAATGTTTTTGAAAATCTGAAAAAGAGAGCGCTTATCCGCAGCGGAACCCGGAAATGTCACCGCCGGTGGCCGGTCACCAATATGCAAGATTGGGAAAGCGCAGTAAAATATTCGACTTACGTGATAGACAACAAGGCTTTCGAGTTGAGCACCTATGCTACCATATCGGCGGACGGCATCACTGAATTCGACTATATGTGGCTGTACGACGGCGGTCCGGAAGTGATCTGGCGCATCGGGTTCACCACAACTTCGTACGGAGGGGCCCTCGGTACGGTCTTCCTGAACTTCACGCGCGACATGACCTATTTCTATCCGGACTATGTGCCTGCAGAATGGGTGCTGAACCTCTACGGGACCAGCGACATCCGTTACTGGGCATATTTCGCCGACTCGAGCATTACGGGCATCGAGACGGGCTATGATTTCGACATTCCGGTTCCGCTTATGGTAAAATACTACGGAAACAGGACTTTCACACCATACTACATTTACCACGTATGCATGCCCAAGCCTCTGCGCCTGGCCGAGCAGTACCTCATCCGTGCCGAGGCCTATTGCAGACAGGCGGCTCCGGACTATTCGAGAGCATCGCAGGATCTCACCACCCTTAGCAACACCCGCAAGGGAGGGGCCGTATCGGTCAGCTCCTCGACCTGGCAGGAAACCATCTCCGACGAGCGCGTGAAAGAGCTCTATATGGAGACAACTTTTTCACCGTCCCTGTAGCGTCCACCGTGGCCTGCGACTACGACAGGACATTCGCGGTGGAAATCATCGACAAGGGCAGCACCGCCGTCGAGGGACGTGACTACCGTCTGGAGTCCAACACCCTCACGATACCTGCCGGGGAATACTCGACGGACATAAAGGTATTTGCGGACTACGACCGTTTCGAGGATGACGACACCCTGTCCTTCAACCTCAAGCTCGTGATGCCAGACCAGCTCAGATGGGATCTGTACGGAGACGAGACGAAAGTCTCGATGTACAAGGTCTGCCCGTTCGACATCAACACGTTCAACGGCTGGTGCGTCACGACCTCCTTGTTCCTCTACAGCTACCCTGGGGTCTCGAATTCCAGCTACCAGAGGCTCATCAGGAGCACGGTGGATGAAAAGACGAACACGGTCACCCTGCACGACTGGCTGTTCGACGGATACGACGTGAAAATCGTCCTCGACCCGTCAGACCCTGAAAACCCTCAGACCGTAATGCCCGAGGACCAGACAATCAGCGACGAGGAGGCCGACAGGCTCCGCCGCGAGGAGGGAATGTAATCAGTCTCTGTCCTGCAAACAATAAAACGAAAAAGTTATGACAAATAAGTTCAAAAGTCTTTTCTATATAACACTCCTGTCAGCGGCCGTACTGGCCGGATGCACTCCGGAAGAGGGCGCCATCGCTCCGAACTTCCCGAAGGCGGAGACATACCTTATAGAGGATCTGGAAGAAGACAATCCTGTCGTCATCAGCATCTCCCCCAACCAGGCGTGGACAGTCTCGATCCCGACTTCGGCCTTGGATTATTTTGCGATACAGGACGGCACCCAGAGAGGCTCGTCCACAGGAGGCCGTGCCGGAGATCATGAGATAGAAATCGTCTGCCTTGCTACGGAAAGGGATCTCGAGGAGCACTCGGTCGACGTAACCATGCAGATGGGCGGACAGACACAGATCATAGCCACGGTCATCCTTACCGGTACCGACCCTGTCATCGAAATCAAGTCTGCCGACATAGCCGAGGACAGCGACGGGAACAGGTATTTCGAGGAACTCGACGGAGATTTCGACCATAAATACTCGGGAAAGAACCTTATGGACGAAGAAGGCAAGACTTCCGGAATAGAAATGCTATGGAGTGCTGCCGAAAACGGCTATGTATCATACATCCAGGTCGATGCGAACTTCTCGTGGGCCGCAGGCGAACTCGGCAACTTCAAAATCACGAGAATCAACACCTCCGGCAGGGTTATGGAGCTGAAGATATCCACTTCGGAACTCAATCAGGAAACAGAAAGCGGCCAGGACTATCTTGCCGCAGGCACTGTCGGGAAAGTATATTCCATAACCGTCGACAATACGGGGAAATACGGTCCTTTGACATCCGTCCAGGCCGACACCAAAACCGTCGTGAAGAACCAGGACATCACCATCGAAGCCGGTGAACACACGGTCGACGGCACTTCCATCAGCATTCCGCTCACCATCAGCGGGTCAGGGGCAAAGAGTGTCGTTTACTACAATTTCCCGACAGCTGACTACGACTATAAATACAAGAACAACGTCGAGAACATAGTTGCAGGCGTCGCCCTCGACTACGGTAACAACAGCTTCCTGACAGTAAGCGAGATTTCCAGCCTCAGCAACAACACGCTTACGATAGATGGCCTTAGCCCTAACAAGGAATACCTGTTCGTAATCTTCGCCATCGACGAGGATGGCAACGTGACCGAAGACTACGCCACCTTCACCTACACTTCCGGCTCTGCCGAGTAGCATACTTCCAACAGCGGTCATCACATCACCGTGACACACCGCCGCACAAAACAGGGGATGACTTTCACTTTTAAGCCATCCCCTGTTTCATTGTTTTTCCGTAAGGCCAACCCCAGCCCTCCCTTCGAATATCCGATTCTCAAAGAGATCTGTCCGTCAGACGCATCTTGCCGTCAGATAATACCACGTCTCCTCGACATCATCCCACGCAGCACGGATCTTCCGGTCGTTGAATAACTGTATCGCTTGCTTTTTTGTCATCGGTTATTTTGTTTTGGTTTTGATTTCTTTCAGCATAACGGGAATATGACAGGCTTTTCACCGGACGGGAGGGATCTATTCGAGCCGGGTCCAGTAGACGCTCATTCCGATGCCCATAAGGGAGCCGCGGACCTTCAGGCGGCCGTCGGGTTCGAATGAGCACGTGACATTGGCCTTTATCCCGCGCAGCGGGTCATAGACCCTGGCATTGCCCCAGCTGTTTTTCCGGCTGTCGTAGCTCATCCTCTCGATAATGACGATTTCGTCGCAGGGAGTGTCCCTTTTGGCCTTGTCGGGGTTTTTCTCGTCGGTGCGGACTTTGCCGGAAGCATCGTACCTGTTGCTCACCCACACTACCTGTGCGGAATACGTCCCGCCGTCGTTTCTGTAAATGGAAATCCTGCTTTTCTCGCCTTCGTATTCGGCAGAATAAAGACCTGTTATACGGTCGGGGTCATTGCCGGCAGGCGCGGCATAAAACAGTGCAGGGATGCACAGAAAAAGGGCAAAAACCAGGTTTCTCATCGTCTCTTGTTAAAAATCAACCAAATATAATGATTTTGTCTTTGCTCTTTCAAAAATTTCGACTAAATTCGCACGCTTTTCCTCGGGAAGGAAAGCACAGGTATATTAAAATTTATTAAAAACAGATTTACAATGGCTGTTAAAATTCGTTTGCAACGCCACGGAAAGAAGAATTTCGCATTCTTCCACATTGTCGTGGCTGACAGTCGCGCACCTCGTGACGGTCGTTTCATTGAAGAAATCGGCACTTACAACCCTAACACGAATCCTGCCACCATCGTTCTGAAGGCAGACAGGGCTCTGGCATGGCTGAATGTAGGAGCACAGCCTACACTTACCGCCCGCCGCATCCTTTCGTACGAAGGGATTCTGCTCAGGAAGCATCTGCAGGGCGGTGTGGCTAAAGGCGCACTCACCCAGGAGCAGGCTGACCAGAAATTCGACGCATGGAAAGCCCAGAGGGATGCCAAGATCAACGCCAAGATAGAGGGTATCTCAAAGGCCAATGCCGCTGCAAGCAAGGCTGCCGTAGAGGCTGAAGCCAAGGTAAACGAGGCCCGTGCAGAGGCCATCGCCAAGAAGAAAGCCGAGGCTGAAGAGGCTGCAAGGGCTGCTGCAGAAGCTGCCGCAGCAGAAAAGGCCGCTCAGGAAGCCGCTGCCGCAGAGGCTGAAAACGCAGCTGCCGCTGCCGAGGAGACCCCTGCCGAGGCATAGGGTTACAGAGTTGAGGGTATGTTGCTGAAAATCGCCAGGGTACAGAAATCCAACGGCACCGAAGGGGAAGTCGTAGTGAACTTCCACGGCATCTCACCCGAAGACATCGACATCAAGGATCCGGTGTTCATCCACTTCGATGGACTGCCGGTTCCTTTTTTCTTTGAATCATTCGCACGCAAGGGGAACACGAAAGCTTTCGTAAGGCTTACGGGAATCATATCCCTGGCAGACGCTGATGAAATCTCCGGCAAATACATCTACGCCGACAGCGCCAATGTAGACATCGTGCCGGATGAAGGCGACTTCAGTTTCTTGGAAGGCTGGACTCTGACAGACCGGAATGGCTGCATAAAAGGCACCGTGTCCGGCTTTCTCGACATCCCGAACAACCCTTGCCTGGAAATCGCGGCCCCGACTGGGAATGTGATTATGCCGCTTCACGACGATCTCATCTCGGACATCGACGAAACGGCCCGGATTCTCAGCATGAATATACCGGAAGGCCTTTTCCCTGAAAAATAGAATGCAGGATTCAGACCGTGCGTCATCAGCGGCTCCGCTGCGCCGGTTCCTCCACAGATCGGACCTTGTCCATTATCATCTCCGGAGAAATCCCTTCGAAACACCGCGGGCTGCCATAACGGCACTTTCCTTCCCCATAGATAGAACACGGCCTGCAGCCTAAATCCAGCTGGATGCAGTTTCTGCCGATATCATAGCCGTATCCCATAAATCCCGCTGCCGGATGGGTCGCGCCCCAGACCGAAACCAAAGGCGTACCGGCTATGGATGCAAGGTGCATGGCCGAAGAGTCCATGGTCACTATCGCATCCAGATGGGTCATCAGGGCGAGTTCTCCCCAGATATCCGTCTTTCCGAACACCCCGGTCACATTATCGTACATTCCTTCCATTTCCCTGACGAAATCCAGTTCTTTCCCGGGACCGGAAAAGAGGAATACCCTGTCATATTCCCGGGACATCAGCGCTATCAGCTCCCTGCTCCGGCTTTCGGGATAGATTTTCATATCCTTGCTGGCAAAAGGCGCATAGCCTGCCCATCTGCCCGATTTCTTGCCGAACACTTCGGGCAGAGGCCTCCGCTGCCGCGTCCGCACAGGATCCGGGACAGGAAAGCCGAGCCGCGCAAACACATCGCAGAATTTCAGGACATTGTGCCGGAATGGGGGGATGTCCAGTCCTTTGCCTTTAATGGACTCGCGTTTCCTCCTGTTCTTATGGAACACGGCCGTTTTCGCACCGGTAAACCAAAGGCAGACGCGGACTATACGGCTTCTCAGGGAGTTGTGGATATCGGCCACACAGGTCACCCCCGACTTCGCGGCGAACGAAATAAGACGGAAAAGCGACTTCAGGGAGCCCTTCTCGTCCAGAGTCAGGATGTCCACATCCGGAATCTCCCTGTAAAACATGGCGAACCTGCGCTTGGTAGCTATGGAAATTTTCAGGTCGGGATAAGCCTTGCGCAGGGCGGACACTGCAAAAAGGCTCATAATCACATCTCCCATCGCGGAAAATCTGACCACAAGGACACGATCCTGTCCCGACATTTCGGTTTTCATAAGGATGTTATTGTTTTTCGGAAGAATAAAGTACCGGATTCAGACTCGGGTCGTTGTACATCTTCATCTGTTTATAGACTTTCATATACTTCCTGCCCGCGGCTATCTCGTCCAGAAGGGCATCGATCGCCGCCGTCAGATCCACTCTCTGCTGTCTGAGCACAGCCAACTTGTCCGAGCATTTCTTCAGGTGCTCTGCGGAAGCGTCCTTCCGGGAAGCCTCTATCTGCATGTGGTACAGTTTCAGAGCCAGGATGGAAAGCCGGTCTATGGCCCAGGCGGGAGTTTCCGTATTGATTCCGGCATCAGGGGCCGGTTTTACATCCTTGAACCTGTCCAGGTACCAGGAATCGATGTATTCCACGACATCCGTCCGCTCCTGATTCGACCTGTCTATCCGCCTTTTTATGGCCAACGCCTCCGCGGGCTCTATCTGCGGGTCGCGTATGATGTCTTCGAGATGCCACTGCACGGAATCTATCCAGCACTTCCGGTAGAGGAGGAACTCCAGAGTGTCCGGAGAATACGGATTGTTGCACACGGCATCGACATCATCGGTCCGATGGTAGTCTGCCACTGTCCTGTCGAAAATGGAATTGAATTCAGATGCCTTCATATCTTGCGAATGTTCATAAATATTCAAAGCCTGCCGCTGCAGGTATTCCGGAACGGCTATTCCCCTGGGATAAAGATGTTGATGTTGGCCACGAAATCATCGAGGCAGAAATAGCTTTCGACCGCGGATTCCGCCCCGGCGGGAACAGTGATGCCGAAGTCTATGCTGTCTATGTTCCCGAGTCCGGAAAGGTCGAAGGCTGTCCACTCGTCGAGGATGACGTATGCCTTGGTGTCAGTCTTCTCGTCTTCATACTCTCCGGCCAGAAGGATGGACGCGGTGCCGGTTTCAGCCCCGTCCAGATAGCCGGTAGCAGTCAGACGCACTTCTATCTGCGCGGAATTCTTGTCATTGTAGGCCGCTATCTGGTCCGCTACCCTCTTCGTATTGTTTACCATGCAGGAAACAGGGGTGCAGGTGCCGTAATACGGCTGCATAAACATGATATGGCGGTTGCCTTCGGCCATCGGCAAGGACGGATTGTCGTGGAAGACGGCAAAAACGACTCCGGAAGAGGCTGAATCCGAATTTACAGTAAACGGGTTCACATCCTCGGTTTCCCCGGCTCCTGTCCCCGGCTCATTTTCTCCCGTTCCCGTACCGCCTTCATCCGCTCCCGAACCGTCTTCACCCGTACCGTCTCCCTGATTTTCATCGTCCGAAGTCTCTCCGGCCCCGTTTCCGTTTTCATTTTCTCCGGACCGTGTTCCCAAGCCGGCCGATGCGGCGCTGCCGGAAGTATCATCTTCCTTTTCCAGTACTGAAAGCGAAATGGCAAAACCGGTGTAGTCCGTCGGATTTGTCCGGTCATTCACCGCATTGTAATAAGCCAGATTGTTGTCTGTCATAAACGCCCCACCTATCTCGAAAACGGCATCGTCCTCTCCGAAATCAGTCCCGTTCTGCAGCCCGTAACGGAAAGCCTCCAATGTCACGTAAGCCTGGTACTTTTCTTCATAAGAACCTCCGTTGAGACAGGACACCGACAGCGACGCCACCGCTCCTGTCAGAAGCAGTACTTTGACAAATCGTCCGATTTTATTCATATTCATCATTATTTCAGTCATTTATTCATATATCGGGTTTTCGGCCGGCCATTCCGATGCCCGCCGATTTCATTCGGTCACTCCGAGGTCTCCCAGGATCTGCCTCAGCAGCGCAGCCGTACTTGCGGCAGCAGGCACTAACGGCAGCCTCAATGAGTTGTCTATCAAGCCCAATTCCGCCATTGCCGCCTTTACCGGGATAGGATTGCTCTCTACGAAGCAGGCCCGGAAAAGAGGTGTGAGCCTGTGGTGGATTTTCCTTGCCGAAACCATGTCTCCTGAGGCAAGGGCTTCCGCAAGTCCTGCCATTTCTCCGGGAACGACATTGGATACCACGCTTATGACGCCGTCTGCGCCTGTAGCCATCAGCGGCAGAGTCTCCTCGTCGTTTCCGCTCAGTACCGAAAAACCTTCAGGGGCATTCCTGATGATCTCCGAAATCTGGGAATAGTTGCCCGAAGCCTCTTTCACGGCGATGATGTTCGGAATCTCGGCAAGCCTGAGCGTCGTCTCTGCTTTCAGGTTGGCCCCGGTTCTGCCCGGCACGTTATAGAGGACTATCCCCTTGTCGGTGGCGCCGGCCACTGCCTTGAAATACTCGTACATACCGGCCTGGGTAGGCTTGTTGTAGTACGGCACGACGATCAGATAGGCATCCGCCCCGTATGGTTCCAAAGCCTTTATCCCGGCTATGGTCTGCGACAGGGAGTTCGTTCCTCCGCCGACCACCACCGGCCGTCCGCAGCAGTGCTCTTTTGTCAGGGAGAGGATTTCCAGCCTTTCTTCCAGATCCAGGCAAGGGGTCTCCCCCGTCGTCCCGAGAGGTACAAGAAAATGGATTCCTGCCTCCGTCTGGCGTTTCAGGAGCCTGACGTACGCATCATAGTCCACCTTTCCGTCCCTGAACGGGGTAATCAGAGCTGTACCGCAGCCGGATAGTATTTTATTTTTCATAGCCTTGCCTCCTGTCCTGTGGACATTATCCGAAAACTATTTCCTTGAATTCGTGTACTCCTTGCATATTCTCCGCCTTTATGGCAGCCTCGACTGCCCCGCGGGCGAAACCTTCGCGTGAAAAAGCCTCATGGGTAAGGGTAATCCTGTCGTTTATCCCCTCGAACCCTATGGAGTGTATCCCCGGAATCTCTCCGCAGCGCACTGACTGGATATCCACGTTCACGCCCATGTTCCTGTCGATGATTCCTGCCAGACTTTTCGCCGTCCCGCTCGGTGCATCGAGTTTGTGACAATGGTGTTTTTCCACGATATACGGGCTGTAGCCGCCTGTCTTGCCGAGCAGGGACGAAATATAGTCGGTGACGGCGAAAAAGACGTTCACGCCTATGGAGAAATTCGAGGCATAGACCATCGGGGTCCCGCATTTTTCGAAATACGCGACGACCTCGTCCTTTATGTCATTCCACCCGGTAGTCCCGACCACCACGGCCTTGAAGTTTTCTGCCAGGAACCTGTAGTTCGCCCTGAATGCTTCCGGAACCGTGAAGTCTATGCAGACGCATTCGCGGGCAAGGGCCTTGTCGAATGCCGTAATGTCTTCGCTTTTGCCGGCGCATTCAATGTTCTTTTCGAGGAGGATTTTTTCCACCATTCTCCCCATTTTCCCGTATCCGCTAATTACCGCTTTCATCTTCAAACAGATATTTATGTATCTGACGTACTGCGTCTGTCATTTCCGCCCTGTCGACCACGAAACTCAGGTTCACATACGAGGCACCCTGGGAAATCATGTATATCTTGCAGTCGGCCAGCGGTGCAAACGTCCGGCGCAGAAGGCCTTTAAGATTGATTATATTCTTTCCTATGACGGAAATCTGGGACTTGTCGCTGTCCACGTAGACATCGGCGAACTCCGAGAGCTGCTCCACGACCCTGTCGATTTTCTGGGAAGAGTCCACCGTCACGGATATGTTCGCCTCCGAAGTGCTGATGAGATCCACGGAGACCTTGTTGACGCTGAATATTTCGAAGACTTTCTTCAGGAAGCCGGATGTGTTGATCATCTTAGTGGAGAAGATGTTGATGACCAGGATATTTTCCTTGAACGACACCGATTTCACGCCGTCTTCTATAAAGCTGTTCTGGAGAATGACCGTGCCCTTGCCCTGAGGGTTCATCGAGTTCAGGACATAGATAGGGATGTTTTTCTTCACGGCCGGCTCGATAGTCAACGGATGAAGGACTTTTGCCCCGAAATGAGCCATTTCCGCAGCCTCCTCGAATGAAATCTTCTCTATGCACTTTGTGTTCTCCACTTTCCGCGGGTCAGCCGTCCTCACCCCGTCGACATCGGTCCATATTTCGATGGCGGATGCGTCTATGGCCATCCCGACAAGCGATGCCGAGTAGTCCGACCCTCCGCGGCCCAGAACCGTAGGCTCTCCTTCGGCCGTGGCGGACACAAAGCCCTGGGTAATCACGGCATCATTCCCGTCGTATGCGGCCGAAACCGCTCCGGGAACTTTTTCGCAGATGGCGGATGAGTCCGGTTCGCCCTTCATGTAGTCCCTGTCGGTGATAATCATCGTCCTTGCATCTATGAAGCCCGTTCTGATTCCTTTGGAATTCATGGCGCAGCAGATGATGTTCGATGAAAGGTATTCACCGGTCGATATGATGATGGCCTTGCTTCTGTCGGAGAGTTCTCCGAGTGCGCATACGGCCCCTACAAAAGCATCCAGTCCGTCGCATATCCCGTTTACTATAGTGCAGGCCTCATGACAGAAAGAAGGGGAGTCTGACATCAGGTCATGCGCGAGGCCGATATGCCGGGAGCGGAGCTGTTCGAGAAGTTCGAGGGTCCCGGACTTGTCTTTTGCTGCAGCCCGGTCCGAAATCTTGTACAGGAGATCCGTCACCTTGGAAAGTGCCGAAACGACGACGACAGGTTTCTGGTCAAGCTTTCCCTGAACGATGGAGATGGTTCTGGTAATGGCTTCGCAATTGGCGACGGAGGTCCCGCCGAATTTCATCACAATCATAGCAAATATCTTTTTGTAAGTTCGTTTCTTTCCTTTTTCAGACGCGCTGCCGCGTTCTTTTCACAATTTACAAAAATATCCAATTATTTCCACCGGTCAAAGGATTTGCCCCAAAAAGTTTCGGACTTCCGCCCCTCTGTCATCTCGAGCGAAGCCGCCAGGCGCAGTCGAGAGATCTGATTCAGGGCGACAATACAGAAGGACAGATTTCTCGACTGCGCTCGAAATGACATCGAAACGGACTCGCTCGAAATGACATTGAAGAAGACCCGCTCGAAATGACATTGAAGGGACCCGCTCGAAACGACATTGAAGAGGACCTCCCGCAGCCACACCTGCCCCCGCCGTCAACGAATACAAAAAAAGAGGACTGACTCAGAATTCTGAATCAGTCCTCCTGTGTTAAAAGCGGCGGCTTCCTACTCTCCCACCTGGTCGGGCAGTACCATCGGCGTTAGTGAGCTTAACTTCTCTGTTCGGTATGGGTAGAGG
>CASFLY010000051.1 GCA_949295645.1 uncultured Bacteroidales bacterium
AGGAATTTTCTCTGCACAACACGTACAACCTTATGGACAACGCCGATTCATCCGTGGTGTCCGACAAGGTGCTCGCATCCACGAAACAGGCCATTCCGGCACACATAAGCGGAGGAATATCCTACAGCACCATGTCCCTGACAGTAGGAGCGGACTATACTTTCTACGGATATTCGGATATAGATGCCGATTCCGGCTTCATCCGGTACAAGGATATGAACAAAGTCGCCGTCGGAGTGAGCTATGTCCCGAACAGATACGACGTCAGACGCTACTGGAAAAGGATAAAGTTCCAGTTCGGTGCGTCGGCGGACGATTCATACATCACCGCAAGCGGGGTGTCCGGCATAAACTGGGGGCTCTCTGCGGGAATGGTGTTCCCTCTGATGAATTCGTCCTCTGTGTACTGGTCGATGAATTTCAGACGGCTCGGCTTCCCTGTTTCGAACAGGAATACGGTCAAAGAAAACACTTTCCAGCTGACCATAGGGGTTTCATTCGGTGAGAGCTGGTTCGTCAGAAGAAAAATCGAATAAAAAGGTAAAAAAGGGAAGAAACTCTCAATCGAGTTTCTCCCCTTTTTCATCATACAATTCATTCTGCAGGACTGAAAAATCCGAGATTTCCGCAAGCCGGATTTTACATTTGTACTTTCTTTTCCATTTCCCGAGAATAGAAAATATTCCCCGAGAAAGATAGGCTCCCAGAATAGGACCGGTCTTCAAGGTAAACGAGGCAATGCCCTTTTCAGAAACGTAATAGGACAGTTTCCTTTCTATGGCCTCGTCGATCAGGATGCTTGAAGCGATCTTCCCTGTCCCGTGGCAGACCGGACACACCTCCGTAGTGTTTATCTCTGTCGCCGGCCTGACCCTCTGACGGGTGATCTGCATCAGTCCGAATTTGGTAAGAGGAAGCACGTTGTGCTTTGCCCTGTCGTTTTCCATCAGCTCCTGCATGTGCCTGAAAAGCAGATTCCGGTGCTCCGGGCTTTCCATGTCGATGAAATCGACTATCACTATGCCGCCCATATCCCTGAGTCTGAGCTGACGGGCTATTTCTTCCGCTGCAAAACAGTTGATGTCGTAGGTATTCTGTTCCTGCTCCTTGTTCTTGGAGCGTGTACCGCTGTTGACATCGATGACATGCAGCGCCTCGGTGTGTTCAATCACAAGATACGCACCCTGTTTTATCGGCACCACCTTCCCGAACGAACTCTTGATCTGCCTCGTGATGTCGAAGTGATCGAAAATCGGCTGGCTGTCCTTGTAAAGCCTGACGATCTTTTCCTGTTCGGGGGAAATCATCGAAATGTATTTCCTCGTCTCCTCGTAAACCGACTCGTTGTTGATGTAGATGTTCGAAAACGAGTCGTTGAGCAGATCCCTGAGGATCGTGGTGGTCTTGCTGTACTCCGTAAAGAGCAGCTGGATGGACTTGGACTGAGCGATCTTTTTCCACGAACCTTCCCATTTTTCTACCAGGGACATCAGCTCGGCATCGAGCACGGCAGCATTCTTGCCTTCGGCCGCAGTCCTGATGATAGCCCCGTAATTCTTGGGAAGAATGTTCCTGACGAGGGTTTCCAACCTGCGTTTTTCCTCTTTGGAAGTGATTTTCTGGGATACGCTCACCTTCTCCGCAAACGGAAGAAGCACTATGTTGCGTCCCGCCAATGAAATTTCTGCAGTCAGTCGCGACCCTTTGGTGGAAATCGGCTCCTTGACGATCTGTACTATCATCATCTGCCCCGGCGAAAGGACATTTTCGATACGCCCTTCCTTCTGCAGTATAGGCCCGATCCTTATCTTCGAATAAAGACTCTTGTGATCGGTGTTCGCATTGATCTTCCTGACGAATTCGTCGAAAGAAGTGAAGTACAGTCCGAGATCAAGATAATGGACGAAAGCCTCTTTTTCATCGCCGATGTCCACAAAGGCGGCATTCAGGGCCGGGAGTATCTTTTTCACCTTTCCGAGGTACACGTCGCCGACGGAATAGTTGTGGCCCTGGCTCGACTCTTTGTTGAGTTCGATCAGCTTGTGGTTTTCCAGCAGAGCTATCGAGATTTCGGTTGAATTGACATCAACAACAAGATCTTTTACGGACTCCATTAATATTTCATTGACTTCTGCGGCGGGGCCGGCCGGGATTCCCGCTCCGGTACCGCCCGTTTGGTATTATAAAAAACAAAGGGGTGCCCTCCCGACACCGCCTTATGTTCGGCAGACCGCGTGAAGACGCGGACTCGAGAAATTACTTTCTCTTCTTATGCCTGTTCTTGCGCAAGCGTTTTTTACGCTTGTGCGTAGACATCTTATGTCTCTTTCTTTTTTTTCCGCTTGGCATAATGCAAAAAATTTAACGATTATTTCTTAACAATATTCATAAACACCTTTGCCGGTTTGAATGCCGGGATATCGTGTGCAGGAATGGTCAAAGTGGTTTTCTGCTTGATATTTCTTGCAGCCTTTTCTGCCCTGTGCTTGATGATAAAGCTGCCGAACCCTCTGAGGTAGACCGGATTTCCCTTAGCCAAAGAATCTTTGACACTTTCCATAAACGCCTCGACTACAGTCTGCACTGTGATCTTCTCAATGCCGGTCGCTTTTGCGACTTCATTTACAATCTCTGCCTTTGTCATTGCTCAAAACGTATTAAAATAGTAAAAATTAAAACTTTTCCGCTAATTCGTGCAAAAGTAGAGTTATTTTTTTAATATTCAAAATCTATCCGCATTTTTCACGTTTTTCCGGGAAATCCGTTCCTTCGCTCACTCGCTCTCCGCGGCGATTTCCAGCGATGCCGGCAGCAGGCCCTCTGCCGAGACTTCCACGGCAATCGTGCCCGGATGCGAGGATGACGAGACTATCAGCGTCAGCTTTCCGTTGAAAAGGTGCATCTGCGGGATGTGGAACGGGTCGAGGGAGGCGGGATCTCCGTTGGCCGAAGCCTTGAAACTGCCGGCTCCGGAGACATTGAACTTTACAAGACGCTCCTCAAGCGGGCAGAAACTGCCGTTTTCGTCCACTGCGGAAACCGTGATGTAACAAAGGTCTTTCCCGTCCGCGACAAGAACCTTGCGTGATGGCTCCATCACCAGACGGCAGGCCTTGCCAGCCGTAAGCACGGTTTTTTCCTGCACCGGATTGCCGGCTTCATCGTAGGCCACCACCTTCAGTTCGCCAGGTTCATACACTACCTCCGGCCACATCAGCCTGAAACGGGACTCCACCGGGTTGTTCACCCCTCCCAAAGAGCCGTCGTACGAAGCATAGAACGACCTGCACAGACTGTCTACCGGCACTGCATAACCTTTCCCGGCCTTTTTCCTGCGTCCGCAGCTTTTGCCGTTTATGAAAAGTTCAGCTTCAGGCCAGCTCGTATAGACGAAAACAGGCACTTTTTCACCCTCGTATCCGGACCAGTTCCAGTGCGGCAGGACATGCAGTGTAGGTTCTTTCTCGTTCCACACGCTTCTGTACAGCCAGTATCTGTCCTTAGGGATCGATGCCAGGTCTATGATTCCGAACATGGAACTGTGGTTCGGCCAGGAATCGGTATCGTACGGGCTCGGCTCCCCGAGGTAGTCGAAGCCTGTCCAGACGAACTGTCCGAGCAGCCACGGGCAGTCTTCCGCCAGAGCCAGATCGACATCCGGAATATTGGACCAGCCGCAGGACTCCACATCGTAGGCCGAACACTGGTGGTCATCGTATTTGGCCCCGTATCTCTTCATCACGGGCAGTTTGTACTCTCCTCTGGAACTCACGGTAGATGCGGTCTCCGAGCCGAGCACAAAGCCTTTCGCCAGCGAATCATACACTTCACTATAACGGAAAGTCCTGTAATTGATGCCGGGAATGTCTATTACCTCGCCAAAGCCGTTCCCGAGGATGCAGTCCACCTGATCCATTCCGCAGGTCACAGGCCTCGTAGGATCCTCCCTGTGACAGATGTCCTGCAGGAAAGACGCCACCCTGTAGCCTGAAGGCGAACACTGGGTAGGCACCTCGTTCCCTATGCTCCACATCACAACGGACGGATGGTTCCTGAAATTGTGCAGCATATTCACCATATCCTTTTCCGCCCATTCGTCGAAAAAGCGGTGGTAGCCGTTCCTGCATTTAGCCTTGTCCCATTCGTCGAAAGGCTCGACCATCACCATAAATCCCATTTCGTCACACAGTCGCACCAACTCGGGGGCAGGCATATTGTGCGTGGTCCTGACGGCATTGCAGCCCATATCCTTCAGCAGGTCCAGCTGGTGCCTGAGGGCGGAGACATTGACGGCAGCCCCGAGCGGGCCGAGGTCGTGATGGTTGCAGACTCCCTTGAACACAGTCTTCTCCCCGTTCAGGAAAAAGCCTTTGTACGGTATGTATTCAATAGATCTGATACCGAACACGGTTTCATAACGGTCCAGTCTCGTCCCGTCTTCCGAAACCAGTTCTGAAACAGCCGTGTACAGGGCAGGATGTTCCGGAGACCAAAGGGCAGGGTGCTTCACCTGCAGTCTCTGGCTTACCTCTGAAGACGACTCGCTGAAGCAGGCCTGCCGCACTGAGGAAGCCACGGTATTTCCATCTCTGTCCAGTATGGATGTTTCCAGGACAAGATTCCCCGAGAAGCCTTTCGGGCCTGCTATTTTTGTCGTTATTTCCACTTCCGCCAAATCTTTGCCGATCACCGGCGTAGTGATGAATGTGCCCCAGACAGGGATATGGACAGGGTCGGTAATGATGAGGCGGACATTGCGGTAAAGGCCCGCTCCGGGATACCAGCGGGAAGAGGAAGGTTTGTTTTCGAGCCTGACTGCCAGGAGATTGTCGCCGTTTTTGAGGGCAGGGGCAATGTCGCACCAGAATGAATTGTAACCGTACGGCCAGTAACAGACTTCCTTCCCGTTGACATAGACTCTCGCCTCGCTCATAGCACCGTCGAACAGAAGCACGGCCGCCTTGCCCTCCGGAACGGAGAATGTCCGCCTGTACCAGCCTGTCCCGATGTAAGGGAGGCCTCCGGTACGGCCTGTCTTAAGCGATACGGTCTTTTCAAGATTCTGTGTCACTGCGACTTCCTGCAGGTCTATGCTTCTGTCGAACGGACCGGTAATGGCCCAGTCATGAGGAATCGTGACCTGCTCCCAGGAGGAGTCGTCGAAATCTTCTTTTATCGCCTCTGGGAAATCGCCTTTGGAGAACTTCCAGCCTTCGTCCAAAAGGATTTCAGCGCGTTGCGCGAAAACAGTCATGCTGCATGTCATCAGCAGAACCGCAGATATGGAAAAGATATGTCTGTTCATATTCGGAAAATTTTAGTCGTAGCAGACTCCGGGACATAAGGCCGTCCGGAACCGTC
>CASFLY010000052.1 GCA_949295645.1 uncultured Bacteroidales bacterium
CTTATAACCAGTTGACTTTGTTTTAGTTACTTTTCATCGAACTCACGTTATATTATTTCTGAAATATAAAGCAGATCCCTCGACTTCGCTTTGCTTCGCTCGGGATGACAAAGAGGGCGACACTTCGGGATGACAATAAGGGCGACACCTCGGGATGACAAAGAGGGCAGCACCTCGGATGACAATAAGGCACTGTTGAGAAACGGTGACAGCGAGCACTGTTGCACCCGGAACGGGGTGCATTCCTGTGCGAGCGCACCGTCTCGAAACACCTCGGATGGCAATAAGGGCGTTCGACCGGTGCTATTCTACGGAAATGTCCCAGGACCACGGCGGGCAGAGCTGCACGGAAACCTTCACCCGGTTCTCAGGCAAAGTACGCGTAAAGACCAGAGTACTGTCATCCGCAGACACCACCTCGAACTTTCCTCCCCTCTCCCCTGCATCCAAAGCAGGATTCGCATGCCTGATCCCGATCAGCTCCCTGTAAAAATCAGTATAGTCATTCTCCTCCCAGGCAGGCACAGGATCCTTCTCGAAAAACTCGAAACGGTGGTTCCACCCCATTTCCTGCCCGGTATAGATCAACGGCTGGCCGTTCGGAAGAGTAAAGGTCAGCACAGCCATGGCCCTGGCCGCATCGCCCATCCTTTCGAACTCCGTCCCGGCCCAGGAATTCTCGTCATGGTTAGAAGTGAACATCAGTCTGAAAGCCTCTGCAGGACAGGCCGCCGCATCCTTTTCGACATACGCCGTCAGATCGGAAACCCCTTTGCGACCCTGTGCGATGTCATTAAGCAGGTGATGCAGTTCCCAGGCGTATGAAGCATCGAAAGCATCTGTGTGCAGTTCCGGATTCTCGCCCTCCGCCAGATAATAAGTGCCCGGATAGTCTCGGCGCAGCTCCGGAAGAGTCTCCCTCCAGAAATCCATCGGCACCTCGCAGGCCATGTCGCAACGGAATCCGTCCACACCCTTGTCGAGCCAGAAACGCATGGCCCTGCGCATCTCCTCCCGCATCTCCAGGTTGTCGTAGTTCAGTTCGGCGATGTCCGTCCAATCGTACTGCGTCACCGTATTCCCAAGGGAATCACGCACATACCAGTCAGCAGGCCGCTCAGACTCCCAGACGGCATCCGGCGAAGTATGGTTCGCCACCCAGTCCAAAATCACCTTGAAACCGTGCCTGTGGGCATCCGACAGGAAGTCCTCGAAATCGGCCATCGTCCCGAACTCCGGATTTATGGCACAATAGTCCGAAATCGCATAGTAAGAACCGAGCGTTCCCTTGCGCTGCTCGACCCCGATAGGATAGACCGGCATCAGCCATATCACGTCCACCCCGAGCTTTTCCAGACGGGGGAGCTGCTCCGATGCGGCTGCAAAGGTTCCCTCCGGAGTGTACTGCCGGACATTCATTTCATAAATGACGGCATCGTAGGACCATTCGGGATGAGGCGACGATGATGAAGCGGGGCCGGAGCATCCGGCCAATGAGGACAGGAGGAGGGCCGCAATGGCGGCCATTGAATGTATTGTTTTCATGGTTGCTATATGTTTTCTTTTTGTTGGCAGATCCCTCGACTTGGCTCGGGATGACAGGTCCGGAGAGCAGATCCCTCGGCTTCGCTTTGCTCCGCTCGGGATGACACTAAGCAGGACACTCTGAACGACATTGGTCAAGACGCTCGGGATGACAAAGGAGACGTTGCCGATGCGGTGCCGGCGCTAATCGGCAAGCGGAGTGTGGTTGACAAGGAGGATGTACTCGCCCGGGCCGAGGACAATGCCGGACGATGACTCGCCGTCTTTCTTCAAATACCCGTTCGAATCCACGGTATAAGTCTCCTTCGTGTCAAAATAGTTGCACCACTTGCTGCCGAGATTCAGATTGTTCTGCCCCGTAACAGTCCTCATATCCGGGAGCACGAACTTGCGCGTGGCGGTGTCGAAATTCCCGAACACGATGAACGCCTTCACGGCACTGAGGTCGAAATCCGAATTGACATACGGATCGCAACCGATGATGTACCGGCCCTGTGTCCAGCAGCCGTCATCCACTGCCATATACCTGTGAGCATAGCTTTTGAAGAACCCCGGATTGTTCTTGCGGAATCCCAGTAAGTCAGAATAGGTTTCATACAGATCCCTGCGCGGCCCCGGCTCGTCATAATACTCCCAGTGCACAGGTTTTTTGGCCGTGCGGCCACCCTGCTCGATGGAAATGTCATAACCCAACTCCCCGAACTGCCAGATCATCTTAGGCCCCGGCAGAGTGAAAAAGAATGCCGCATTGGCTCCCGAACGCTTCATCCTCGCGGAAAGGTCGTTCTTTATCGACGCCGGAGCATACTGGAGCACCTTGTACTGCTGCCTCTCCTCGTCGTGGCTCTCCATAAAAGCCACCTGCTGTCCGAAATACTTCTCATCGCCTCCCCAGGTACGCATAGTCCAGGCACTCTCGAAATTACTGCCGCTGCTGTAGCCCATCGCACTCTGATAATAAGGATCCGTACATTTTTTCCAGAGCTTCATACCATACTCCGCGAGTTCCTTTTCCTCGTCATCCGAACAGAAATGTTCGCATATCATTATCAACGGCTTGCCTACCTTTTCGCTCATCTCCCGCACCACATCGTAATAATCCTTGAGATTGGCGATACGCTGCGGATTCCTGTCGCTGCAGTCATTTCCCGACGACTCGTCCGTCAGTCCCTTGGTAAGGTCGAAACGGAAACCGTCGATATTATACTCCTCCACAAGGTATCTGATATTCCTTTTCACAATCTCCTCCTTGACAAAAGTGCTGCTGTGCCTCAGGTCATGATAGACGCTGAACGGATGCGGTGCCACCTGATTGAACCATGGATTTTCCGCAGCCGTATTGTTCTCCTTCGCGTCCCAGTACATCTTGGCAGGAGTAGCCGCACCTGTCATATGGTTGTAGACGACATCCAGGAACACGGCTATCCCCCGCCGATGGCACTCGTCGATGAATTCCTTGTAATCCTCACGTGTACCGTAAGCCTTGTCCATCGCGAAATAGGAGTTCGTATTGTAACCCCAGCTGTCATTCCCGTCGAACTCCTGTACAGGCATCAGCTCGATGGCAGTGATTCCGAGATTTTCAAGATAATCCATCCTCTGCATGGCTCCATTTATGTCGCCGGTCTCGGAAAAATCCCTCAACAGAAGTTCATAAATAATGATGTCGTCGACTTTCTCCTCATAAATCTTGAAATCATCATACACGAACTCATAATCACGGGCAGGACAATTCACCTGGAACGCGGAAACAAGGCCGCTGGTCTGCGATGAAGGATATTCCCGCAAGCCCGGATAAGTCGAGGAAGCGATCCACTGGTCATCGGAACTGTATATTATCTCGCTGAACGGGTCGCTCAGACGGAGAGTGGTCCAGGAGCCGTCGGTGGTCCCTATATAATATTGGAACATATATTCCTCGTCCGGACTGAGGGTTTCCGGAGTCTCAGGGTCGCCGTCGGGGTCGTTGAGATCCAGGGTGAACCACCAGGCAGCCTTGTCATTGTCCCAATACATGGCGTATGCGGAAGAAGGTGTCCAGGAATTGAATTCACCGATAAGATAGGCGAAGTCATACTGGCGGGCCTCCTCTTTCAGTACAAAGGTGACGGACGCTCCGTCGGAGGAATAATTGATACCGTACTGCATGCCTGCCGGCATGGAGGCGGTCATTTCGGCCTGGGACTTGTGGACCAGCGAATACTTATTGTCCATAGCCATTATTATCTTCTCTTTCTTGAAAGCCGTAGTGCTGTGGTCTGCAGGACGGATGATCACGCCTATCTCCTTGATTTCCGCAGTTTCTGAATCGAACCATTCGCGCACCGTCGGAGTCAGTTCGAGAGTCCAGGTATTGTCGCCGATATTGGTCATCTTCCCTTTTTCGGCGTTGGTGTCGGAGCCGGACGGGGTATATTTCCAGAACTCCCCGTCGATGATGCCGATATGGGCATAGACATCGTTCCTGCAACCGAACATGGCATTGCTGACACTCGGTTTGAAAGTGATGGTCAGAGGCTTGTCCGGGTCGACAAAGTACTCCGGCTCTCCGGAAACGGGGTCGGGGTCGAATGTCACCTCCCGGCCGTCGATTTCCTGGGTCACGGTGAACTGGAGATCCTTTTCCCCGTTCTGGATTACAGTGATTTCCACAGGGTCGCAGCCAGTGGCGCTGAGAGTAAGCACCGTGCTCCTCTCCGTGCCGTCATTGGGCTCCGTACATACCTCGAAAGAGGATGAAGTGGTTCCGGATGTCTTGCTGAGACTGCACCAGGACATAGAGTCCCCATCCTGGGCGACCGTCCAGGAACCGGCATAGGTGCGCAGCTCTATAAGCTGCGTCCCGCCTGCCGCATCGAACCACAGGGTTTCCGCGCCCACCGACAGAATCCCTTCGGTCAGAGCGTCTTCCGAGAGATCCGAGCAGCCGGACAATGCGGCGGCACAGACAGACAATAATATCAAAATGTATTTTTTCATAACTGTTTATTGCTTATCGATCCACACTTTCTTATTCGGATAGTCGAAATACACATCATAGGTACCGGGCACCAGGACAGACATGTTGTCCCCGTTGAAATACGCGTCGGCCTTTGTCCTGTCCGAAAGATCCGTACCTGCACTGAACTGATAGATCCAGCTGCCGCCGTGCCTTATCTTGAAACTGTCTCCGGCATCGAATTCGATGTCTCTCCACACATAGACTCCAGGGTAGCCCGACATTTCCCCGGAAGGTGCCACATCATTTTCCCATCCGACCATATCACCGACTATCCCGAACTCCAGGACATCCGTCTCCCCTGAGTCCACAAGGAAAATGACCTTGTTCGTGAAATCCATATAGATGTCGTATGGCTCGGCCCGCTCGGAAACCAGGATGTTGCCGGCACCGCTCTTTACGACAACAGGAGAACCGACTGCGAATACGGTTCCGGCATCGGCACCGTACGTCGTCGCATTGTCCCAGCTCCCCGCTAACTTTATCTTGAAGTGCCCTCCGTTCACGTCCTCGCTGCCTTCAGAAAATACCAGATTCGTCCAATACAAGAGCCCGACATCATTGTGACCGGTCTCGATTTCATCGCTCCATCCGTTATTGACCCCTGCAACCTTGTAATCCAAAAGGCCCTCGTCGAAAGCAGGAGCCTGTTCCGGCTGCGGGAGTTCAGGTCTCGGTCCTGGTCTGTAGGCGGTTTCCGGTCGTCTGCCGTCCGTCATCACATAAAGTTTCGAGGCATTCATATCGAACCATATCTGGTAGGAACCCGCAGGGACTTCCAGTGTCTCCTGATCTTCCCCCTCCACGAGTGGGATTTCGGTGTTGACGGCTCCGTAGAAAGGCTGTTCCGACACGCCGTAGGAGATACCGTCGTTGTCGCTGAGGCGGATTCTGATGCTGTCGTCTTCCGGGAAAACGGCCGTGTAATAGACATAATAGGAACCGTTCAGGGTCATCGGGATGTCGGGGATGCCGGCGGTGAGCTTTTCGGCACAGATACCGATGCTGTAAGGCGACGGAGCGGCCGTGCCTGGCGTATTCACATAGATAATCCCGTTGTCGGCATCGAAGTAGATGTCATAGGTTCCCGGCGCTACGGTGATATTCTGTGCCGAGGCGTCGGAACTCAGACGCACTGTCTTATCTATCCCTATTTCCGGACTTTTCCCTGCCGGCATCCCGTATTCGCGGCCGCCGTCGGTGTTGCCGTACCTTATCCTGAAGCCGTTCTCGGAGCCGCAGGACTCGTCGTATGCCGGAATCTCGATTCCCTTTATCGCATTATAGCCGTTTTCGTAGGTCATCAGATCGTCGGCATTCTCGGCCCAGCCGGTCCAATAGCCCGTGATTCCCCAACCCACCGTAGCAGGCACGTCATCCTCGCCGCTGCGTATCATTACGGCATTCTGATTCGGATAGAAATAGATATTGTAGACACCGGTCTCGGCCACTGTTATGTTCGAAGAACCTCCGTCGGCGATGAGCGACACCGTCCTCCCCTCTTCCAAGGCTCCGGTTCCGGCGGAAAAACCGCGGCCGTTGTCGGAATTCTGGTTCCACCAGTTCCCGTAACGTATCTTGAACTGGCTCTGCTCCGCGTCTTCATCATCCGGTCCGACCAGTTCTATGTCCTTGAGGATATAATAGTCCGTACCGTCCACTTCTTCCAGCAGCAGGTCGTCTCCGGCAGTCCAGCCTGTCATGCTCCCGGTCACGCCCCAGGTCACGTCTCCGGGGGTTTCCGAGCCCTCCGGCCTTACGTGCAGGGCACCGAGTTCAGGGTTGAAATAAAGGTCGTAGGTGCCATCGGTATCGACGGATATATTATTCGAACCTCCTTCGGAAAGGGCTTTCGTAGCCGGGAGGAAACTACCGCCGGAAAGCTGTATCTTTATGACGTCGCCGTTGCTGCCGCCGAAATTGTCGGTATTGTCCTCATTCCAGGCATTTGCGAACCTTATCTTGAAAGCGTCCGATGCAGTCAGCTGTACGGAAGCCGCCTTGAACCAGTCGCCGGTCTCTATCATCGGGATGTCCGGAACGCTTTCGTCCTCGTCAGTGGCAGGGTCGTCCTTTCCGCCCCAGTCCGTCATCGTCCCGACGATTCCCCAGGTTTCGCCGTTCGGCGTCGTGATTTCCTCGTCCGAGTTTATGTCCTTGCCGAAATCGTCGGAATTGAACTCCCAGGTCATTTCCTCGGGATTGTTCATCTCTATGTAGACACGGTAGCTGCCCGCTTCGGAAACTGTCAGAGGCTTGTCGCTTCCGAGTTCGAGAGTTCCCTTGAGCGGCTCTGCAGACGCCTCGCCCGAGGCTCCGAGAAGGATGTCCCCGTCGGTATCGCCGCCTTGCCGCACCGCTTTTTTGAGCGTCAGGGTCAGAGTCTCGCCGGATTCCGCCTCGATGTCGAAATAGAAACGCTGGTTTGCGGAGTCGAAAAGCAGCTGAGGCGCTTCTTCACCGGCAGCGGTCCCGGCTATGTCTATGTCCTCGAAGGAAAGAAGCTTTTCGAGAAGAAGGGAGTTCACCGTGTAGCGGAACTGATAGTAGCGCTTCCGATAGACCTTGTTTATGTTCCCGCCGCCGTTTCCGAGGGTGATTTCATCAGTCTCGCAGTCCTCGTCGGTGATGGCGCGGTTCATGCCCCAGTTGCCGGTGCTGTTGCTCCAGTTCGCCGCTCCCGTGAGCTTGAAGCCGCAGTCGCTGCCGTCCCCGTAATTGTCGGTGTCCGCATCTTCTCCGAAATCGATAAGGCCTTCGTAAACTCCGTCGTTTCCGAAACTGTAGAGGTACTGGGAACGGGAATGCTCCCAGTTGGAATATTTTCCGATAACCCATACGTTAGGGTATCTCGGTTTGGCGTAAATGACCGTCACAGTGCATTCTTTCGGGTCAGACCAGCATTTCTGCGCCCCGTCGCCGATGTATGCGCTGATGTAGAATTTCACTTCGGAAGC
>CASFLY010000053.1 GCA_949295645.1 uncultured Bacteroidales bacterium
CTGTCTATCCAGTCTATTTCCCTCCCGAGATCCTTTATCCTGCCGGCTGCATTCCGTGCTATGGCCTCATCCCACTGCCCGAATCTCCAGCGGATATTGTGGAACCCTTTTATGGTTTCGTTCAGCGGGGTAGTGAAGTCCGCAAGCTGCGACTGGAATTTGCCGATGCCTTCCCCTCCCTTGTAGCAGAGTTCGGGCGTATCCGCCTTTTCGTATGTCACCGAGCCTTCTATGAATACGCACATTGCCCAGAAATTCCCCTTCCCGTCCTTATAGTAAAGGTGTCCGGACGGATCCGTCTTTTCCCTGTCCGACATTGTCCCGGGCTTCCTCGGCGTAACGGTCAGGACTTCCCGCATGGGATCACCCCCTTCGGCGACGACTTTCCGGCGGATATGTTCCGTGACCAGTTCTATGTTTTTCATCATTCCGGGCACATCCGGGAATATCAGATGGTTTTTCCTTTGCAGAATATATTTCAGGGCACCTTCCCCTTCGGTTTTGACGATAAAGGTGTCGTTTATGAAACCGGGGCCAAGAGGCTTGATTCCAACGATATTTCCAGTAGTGTCGAATTTATGCGCTATGTCGCGCATTTCTTCCGGTGTGTAGTTCATAGTATAGTGTTGTTTGGTGATTTTCAGATCATCGGATCAGAAGAGCAGCTCCCCGAAGAATTCCGGCCTGTGGAAGTCCGGCTGCGCCACTTCTACTGGATTCCAGCTCAGGAAGTGCGGGTGGGCGGACTTGTCGGCGCACTTGTAGAAATTGGCCCTCACCGAACGCGGCAGGGAATTCCCGTCTATGCCGATGAAACTCAAGGGAATGCACAGGGCAGTCCTCCACTGGGCCATCTCGTCGGAAATGTCGTATGCGCGTCTCTCGAGCGACGAGTGCTTGATGATCCGGGCATGCTGGGCATCGGTAAAATGACGGGCGTCCTCCCTGCTTCTTCGCTTTGCCGCAAGGAGCGTCCCGATGCAGTTCATTTCGAAGTTGTAGTACGTCCCGTCGGAAGGGTCGCCGACGAAAAATTCGCAGCAGCTGTCTTCCCAGACGGGGCCGTTGTTTTCCATTGCCACAGCCCTGAGATCGAGGCCGCTGACGCTGTAATGGACAATGATGTGGGTGGCACTCCGTGCAATGGAAACGGTTGCTGCGGGAGCGTATGGGAACTCACCCGGCCAGCAGACCGTGTCGATGGCAGCTTTCGCCGCCCCGGTCTCCATTTTCAGTTCCAGTGTCTTGAAATCCGAAGATTCGAGCTCCGGTATAAAAGGTATCTTCAGCTGTTTCATAATCTTCCGCCGGACTGGGGTACAGTCTGTCCGTATCCTGCAAAAGTACAAAAAAACGGCGGAAACTGTCCGGTTCCTTGAAAAAACTTGGAGGCCGTTTTGAAAAAATTCAAAACAGCTTCTTATCTTTGTCCATATTCCCGGATACCGGTTCCGGAGACCGGGAATGCGACTTAAAAGGCCTGTATTGTTATGGAAAGGAAAACGGTCTGGGATCCGTTGCGGAAAAGAGAGGTGGCTCTGACCCCTGAAGAGGATGTGAGACAATGGTTTATAGTCCAGCTCAAGGAACTGATGGGTGTCCCTCTATATATGATGATGAGTGAAGTGAACGTCAGGATAGGGGAGAAGAGGCTTCGGGCGGATATCGTAGTCTACGGCAGGAATGCCCGTCCTGTGGCTGTCGTGGAGTGCAAGCGCCCGGACACCGTTCTCGACGGAAAGGTTCTCGACCAGGCAATAAGATATAATATGGTATTGAATGTCAAGTATATAATCATAACAAACGGAAAAAGCACACGGATCTGCCGCAGGAAGGACTCTCCGGGACAGGCAGGATATGAATTTGTAACAGGAATCCCTCGTTATGAGGAAATGAACGGATAATGCGATGACGACAGTTCAGGATTTTTTGGACGGCAGGATCTTCCGGATAGTATCGGACATAGCCGCAAGCAAGGGCGTAAGGGCTTTTGTGATAGGAGGATATGTGCGCGACTGTTTTCTCGGCAGACAAAGCAAGGATATCGACATAGTAGTGGAGGGAAGCGGGATAGAACTTGCCGAAGCGGTGGCCGCTGCTGTCCGCAGCAATGTTTCGGTATTCCGCAATTTCGGTACGGCAATGCTGAAATACAATGGGGTAGAGGTGGAATTCGTAGGCGCAAGGAAAGAGTCCTACAGGCGTGATTCCAGAAAACCGATAGTGGAGAACGGGACACTCGAGGATGACCAGAAGCGCAGGGATTTCACTATCAACGCCATGGCTTTCAGCCTTCAGAAAGAAGACTTCGGTGCGCTCGTCGACCCTTTCGGCGGGATAAGGGATCTGGCTGCGGGAATCATCAGGACGCCTCTCGACCCCGACACTACCTACAGCGACGACCCGCTCAGGATGATTCGAGCCATCCGCTTCGCCGCCAGACTCAGTGAAAAGGACAGGGTATTCACGATAGTCCCCGAATCACTGGAATCGATCAGGAGGAACAGGCACAGGCTTGAGATCCTGTCGAAAGAACGGATTGCGGAGGAACTGGACAAGATTCTCCTTTGCGGGAAGCCATCGATAGGGTTCTCCCTTCTGGACTCGACTGGGCTTCTGGAGCTGATCCTGCCGCAGCTGACCCGCCTGAAAGGTACGGAGACCGTGGATGGACGCGGCCATAAGGAGAATTTCTCGCATACACTCGAAGTAGTGGACAATGTTGCGGCAGCGGAGACGGCAGCCATTGCGGAGGGCCTTCTGAAGGACTACGGCTATGCGGACGGGCAGCAGACGGAGACGCCGAGGACAGAGCCGAACCTGTGGCTGCGCTGGGCCGCCCTGCTGCATGACATCGGGAAGCCGGCTACGAAAAGATACGACAGGGAAGCCGGCTGGACATTCCACGGGCACGAGGTCGTGGGGGCGCGTATGGTTCCCCGGATATTCAAGTACCTGAAAATGCCACTGAACGAAAAGATGAAGTACGTGGAGAAGTTGGTGCTTCTGCATCTGCGTCCTATCGCCCTTGTGACAGAGGAGGTTACGGATTCTGCGGTAAGGCGTCTGCTCTTCGATGCAGGCAACGACATCGATGACCTGATGCTGCTGTGCAATGCCGACATAACTTCCAAGAATCCGCGCAAGGTGGAAAAACTCAGGCACAATTTCGAACTGGTCCGCCGCAAGCTGACGGAGGTGGAAGAAAAGGATGCCATACGGAATTTCAAGAATCCGGTAACGGGAGAATATATTATGGAGCTTTACGGGCTCCCGCCGTGCCGGCAGATAGGGGAGCTGAAGGAATTCGTGAAAAATGCAATCCTCGACGGCCGGATAGGCAACAACTTCGAGGAGGCCGACGGCCTGATGCGTGAAAAGGCAGCGGAAATGGGGCTTGTGCCGAAGCCGTCGCCCGGACCGGATCCGGACATTGCGTTATGAGCCTGACAGAAAAATATATGGCCTATGTTTCCACAGTCCGCCGTTATTCCCCTCGGACAAGGGCGGTTTATGCCGACAGTCTGGAGCGGTTCTGCGATTTCGCGGAAGCCCGGACAGACGGGGACATCGTGGCCTCCCTCATTCCCAATATGATAAGGGGGTACGAGGTTTCGCTTGTCGGCAAGGGCCTCAATGCCCGGACTGTAAATCTCCATATTTCGGTTCTGAGCGGCTTCTGCAGCTATCTGCTGAAGGAAGGTATCCTGAAATCGAATCCCGTCAGACTGGTGAAACGGCCCCGGATGGAGAAGCGTCTGCCGTCGTTTTTCCGGCAGGAAGATATGGACAGGTACTTCGCCGGAACGGAAGTCTATGCCGGAGAGCCTCCCGATACGGATGCGGCATCCTACCGGCGCAGGCTCGGCCGTGCCATAGTCTCCACCCTGTACAATACCGGTATCCGCCGTGCCGAACTGGTCGGTCTCAGACGCGGTGACGTGGATTTTTCGCGGGAAGTGATGCGGGTGCGCGGAAAGGGAGACAAAGTGCGAGAAATTCCGCTTTTGCATTCATATTGTAAAGAAATTTCCCTATATTTACAATCAGTTGATTCGGTGATCGGTGGCGAATGGACCTTGTCCTCGCCTCTGTTCGTGACAGCCAGGGGACGGGCAGTCTATCCGGAATTCGTGGACAGGACCGTGAGGCAGGAGCTTGAGCGGTCGGCCGGCTTCTCCGGGAAAAAATCCCCGCACGTCCTCAGGCATACGGTCGCGACGGAACTGCTCAATGACGGAGCCGACCTGAATTCCATAAAGGAATTTCTCGGACATTCGTCTTTGGCTGCGACACAGGTCTATACCCACAATTCCATCGAGAAACTGAGAAATGTTTATGAATCCGCCCATCCAAGGGCTAAAAACGGAGGTAAAAATGGAGATTAGAGTACAATCCATCAAGTTCAATGCAGACCAGAAACTGTTGGACTTTGTAGAAAAGAAGCTATCCAAATTGCCTAAGTTCTACGATGAGATTATCGGTGTGGAGGTTACGATGTCATTGCTCCCGGAGCATGAAAACAAGAACGTCAAGGTTCTGGTGCAGATCCCGGGGAACGATGTAGTGGTCGAGCGCAACGCTCGTACATTCGAAGATGCAGTCGTGGACTGTCTCGACATTCTGAAAGAAAAGCTTGTAAGGGTAAAGGAGAAACGGTCGGTCTGACAGGCCGCAGCTACATAAAAAAGCGGGACTGGAATCATCCGGTCCCGCTTTGCTTTATCCTGTTACGGCCGTAAGGCCGTCCGCTAAAGTTCGTCGAAGTCTACGTCTGCCTTGTATGCTTCACTGCCGTCCGGCTCCTTGCCTGCCTCGGAAGGGGCTATGGGGCAGTTCGCCTTGATGTAGTCTATCATTTCCTGGAGGCTGCCGGTGAATTTCTCGAAATCTTCCTTGTAAAGGAAAATCTTATGCTTGTCGTAGGCGAACCGTCCGTCCTTTTCCACGCGGCGTTTGCTTTCGGTAATGGTCAAGTAATAGTCGTTTCCTCTTGTGGCCTTTACATCAAAGAAATATGTGCGTTTCCCCGCTCTTACCTGCTTTGAGTAAACGTCATCTCCCGAACGCTCCTGCGCATTCGCTCCGTCATAATCCTCGCTGTACATTGCAATATTTTTTAGTAAAACTTTACAAAGATAGGGATTTTTCTGAAAATGAGATTATCTTTGTAAAAAATTTGACTCGACGTTATGCTCAACAGACGTATTTTAAGGATAAAGGTCTTTAAAACATTGTACGGCTGCGAATTGAAAGAAAATTCGTCATTGGCTGAAGCCGAAGCCCAGTTCGATGCTTCCTGCGAAGCTACCAGAGATCTCTATCTTTTCATGCTCGGCATAGTTTCCCCCCTTACGAAGATAGCCGCCGAAAAAATAGAGGCGGCGAGAAAAAAGTTCAATCCCACCGAGGAGGAAAGGAATCCGAATACCAGGTTCGCCGACAACGCCCTTGCGAAACTTCTTGATGAAGACCCTGATTTCCAGAAGATTTTCAAAAAAAGGAAGTTCTTCTGGGAGCAGTATGACCTCTTTCTGAAGAAAGTCTTCAACTCCGTTTCCTCCAAGGAATACTATTCGAAATACATGCAGTCGGAAACCTCTTCCCTGAAGGAAGACTGTCGGCTTTTCATCCGTATTTTCGAAGAAGAGTTCGTGGACAATCCGGACCTGGACGGGATTCTCGAGGGGATGTCCATCTATTGGGGTGAAGACCTGCCGTATTCACTGACTTACGTCTGCAGGACAATAGAAGCCATGTCCAAGGGCGCCCGCTGGTCGCTCCCTCCCCTGTATCTGAGCGAAATGAAGAGCGGAGAAGGCATCGAGGACGACAGGGCGTTCGCACGCAACCTGCTCAGGGCCGCATACCTGAACTACAGGAAATACTATGATATGGTATCCGAATCCGTAACCAACTGGGATAATGACAGGATAGTGGCTACCGATATGAGTATCATAATATTAGGTCTTGCGGAAGCCGTGACTTTCCCGACGATACCGGTAAAGGTCACTATCAACGAATACGTCGAGATCACCAAATATTTCGGGACTCCAAAGAGCAAGATTTTCGTTAACGGCATACTCGACAAACTCATACAGAAGATGACGGACGAGGGGAAGGTCGTAAAGACGGGAAAAGGACTGCTGTGATGCCGGAAGCCCGGAGGGAGACCGCTCCCGGAAGGAGGAGGCTACTGCCCCGACCATTTGGAAAAGCAACATTGATTATCAATAAACAACAAAACGATGGATTTACTTACTTTTTTGACATTCAGCCTGCTTCAAGGCGGAGAAACCCAAAACCCCAACGCCGGTAACGCCTGGCAGATGTGGGTAATGCTGATCCTTATCTTTGTGGTAATGTGGTTCTTTATGATCCGCCCGCAGAGGAAACAGCAGAAGGAACTGCAGAAATTCCGCGAAGGCCTGAAGAAAGGCGACAAGGTCGTGACCGTGGGAGGCATCTACGGCACCGTAGTGGAAGTGAAAGAGAGGTCGCTGCTCCTGGAAGTGGACAGCAACGTGAAAATCCGTGTCGACAAGAATTCGGTTGTAAAGGATTTCAGCGAAGCGGCACAGCAGCAGTAGGGACTTCAGGGAGACGCAGCAATGAAAAGATTGTTGTACAGGCTCATAGAATCCTGGAAAAACGACGGGAGAGACTGGGTGACCTTTGCCCTGTGTCTCCTGTTGGCTTTCAGTATATGGCTCATACACAATCTTACGCTGGACTATTCCGACTTCCTTACCGTCCAGATGACTGTCAGGTGCGACAATATCGAGGGCCATGCCGTCAGATCCGCCAATTCCTGCGACGTGGTGGCGAGATGCAGGACCTCTGGATACAATATCATCAGGCATGCAAGGGCTTTCAGGCGCTCCTCCGTGGAAGTGCCTATGGACAGGCAGTCCCTTACGCACAAGTCGGGCGAATCTTTCTACATTACCAGGAAAGAACTGAACGAGGCAGCCCATCTCCTCTATGGGGAAAAGGTGAACGTTGAATATTTCCTGTCCGACACCCTGTACTTCCGTTTTCCGTACGAAACGCACAAGCGTGTCCCTGTCTTTCCCGTCAGGTCGCTCAGTTTCGCTCCGCAGTATATGAGCCTTGACGACTTGAATGTGGAACCCGATTCCGTGACAGTCTACGGAGAACCGTATCATCTGGAAAATGTGGACAGGATATTCACGGAGACCATCAAACTCCAGAATCTGAAGGCTTCGGCCGCCGGTGTGGCGAGGCTTGAGAAAGTCAAGGGTGTGCGTCTTTCCGAAAACGAGGTGCACTATTCCATAGACGTGATGCGCTATGTCGAAGTCATCAGGGACGTGCCCATAGACGTGATCAACGTTCCCGACGACAAGGAACTGATGATATACCCGTCGAAGGCGGAAGTCATATTCAGATGCGTTTTCCCCCTCGTCTCGGACGTGAGCCTGGCGGAATTTTACATAGACTATAACGACTATATCGGCTCCCGTTCCGGAAAGTGCATTCCCTCGCCGGGTTTCCTGCCTGAAGGAGTGCTGGAGTACGAGCTTGTCCCGGAGATCTTCGAATGCGTCCTGACGGAAAAGTGACATTGGCTGTGACCGGCGGTATCGGCAGCGGAAAATCCCTCGTCTGTTCGTTTTTCCGGCAGAGGGGGGTTCCGGTATACGATTCGGATTCCCGTACCAAGGCCCTATATGAAGAGATTCCAGGGTTGCTCGGACGGATTTCCCGGGCAGTCGGAACCGATGTGACGGACGGAAACGGACGTCTGGACAGGAAAGCGCTGGCCGAGGCGGTCTTTTCGTCGCCTTCAAGGCTGAAGATGCTCGAGGATATGGTCTATCCGGAAGTCAGACGCGATTTCGAAGCGTGGAGGCGGGAGAATTTCGAAGCCGGGGAGCGGCTGGTGATTATGGAGTCGGCCCTTGTCCTCGAAAAGCCGTTTTTCAGGGATCTCTTCGACCGGATCCTGCTCGTTGATGCTCCTGTGGCTCTGAGGATGGAAAGGGCGATGCGGAGGGATTCTGCCGACGAGGCTGCCATAGCACGGCGTATGGCAGGACAGAAACTGCTGAACTGCATCTCTGACGGGAAAACGGTGCCGGATGCGGATTTTATCCTGGTCAACGACGGGGATGCAAATGAATTGGAAAAGAAAACAGATGAAATATATCGGAAATTAATAAATTCTTCAGGACAATGAAAACGGATCTTACCAAAATTCTGACAATATCCGGACAGAGCGGGCTTTTCCTCTATCTGTCCCAGGCAAGGAACGGTGTTATAGTGGAGTCGCTTGCAGACAAGAAAAGGAACTGTTTCGGACTTAAAAGCAAGGTGACGACCCTTGAGGACATTTCCATTTACACCGATGAAGGAGAGACGAAGCTCAGGGAAGTCTTCACGAAAATGCATGAGGGACTCGGAGATGCGTCAGCCCCTTCGGCAAAGTCTCCGGAGAAGGAACTCCAGGACTTCTTTGCAAAAATACTTCCCGATTACGATAGGGACAGGTTCCATGTGTCGCATATGAAAAAAGTCGTGACCTGGTACAATATCCTGAAAGACTGCGCGTCCCTCGATTTCGAAACGAAAGAGGAGGCCGAAGGCAGACAGGAGGAATAGCATTATGTCCGGCAGGCGGCCAACATTGCAGCACCTGACCTTGGGCTGTTCGAAAAACAGGGTCGACACGGAACATATCCTGTCCCGTATAGAGGGGCTTTATGATATATTGCCGGAAGAGATTCCGGCAATATCCGATATTTGCCTCATCAATACCTGCGGCTTCATCGGGGATGCGAAAGAGGAGTCTGTCGAAGCCATCCTGGAAGCCGTCGAGAGAAAGAAACGGGGAGAGACCGGCAGGATTGTCGTGTTCGGCTGTCTGTCGCAAAGGTACGCCGCGGAAATGCCGGAACTGATTCCCGAGGTCGATGCCTGGTTCGGGGCGACAGACTACGGGCCTCTTTTAGAGTACCTCGGAGCATCTTCCGATCATCCGGAGACTATGACCGGAAGGCATCTGACCACTCCGCGGCACTATGCTTTCCTGAAAATTTCCGAAGGCTGCGACCGCCGGTGTTCGTATTGTGCGATCCCGTTTATCCGCGGCAGGCACCGTTCCGTACCGATGGAAGAACTGGTCGAAGAGGCGGAGCTGCTCGCGGCAAAAGGTGTCAGGGAACTGATAGTCATAGCGCAGGACACTACCTACTACGGTCTCGACCTCTATCACAGGAGGGCGCTTGCGGAACTGCTGCAGAAACTTTCAGAAGTGGAGGGCATAGAATGGATACGCATCCATTATTCCTATCCGGCGGACTTTCCGGAGGATGTTCTCGTGCAGATGGCGGAAAATCCTAAAGTCTGCAGGTATATGGATATCCCGCTGCAGCATATTTCCGACAAGGTCCTTTCCAACATGCACCGGAATGTGGACGGGGCCTGGACCCGCGCACTGATAAGGAAGATGCGGGAAAAGGTGCCGGGAGTAGTCCTGCGGACGACGATGATAGTGGGACATCCTGGAGAGGGCGCAAGGGAGTTTCGGGAACTTCTCGATTTCGTGTCCGAAGCCCGCTTCGAGAGACTCGGGGCTTTCAGGTATTCGGAGGAGGAAGGCACTTTCGGCGCTTCGCATTTCAGGGATTCGGTCACTCCGGCGACGAAAGAGCGCAGACTTGACAGGCTTATGACCTTGCAGAGAGGCATCTCCCTGGAATTCAACAGATCCCGTATAGGAACCGAGACCCGGGCCATTGTGGACGGCTATGCCGACGGGATGTTGGTTTGCCGCAGCGAATTCGAAAGTCCCGAGGTAGATGGGGAAATTTTTGTAAATTGCAGCGGAATCGATGATCCGGCCGCCCTTACCGGAAAATTCATCGACGTAAGGATAACGGATGCGGATGAATATGATCTGAGGGCGGACATCGTTTCAATATAGGAGGTTAAAGGAGCAGAACGGAGTTCTGCGACGGGCCCCCGGCGAGGGGGCGGTGGGGGTGGCGCCCCTTGAAAAGGGGCTGTCGCCACAGCGACTGGGGTTTAAGAAAATTGGATTTCGAAGAAATCCGTAACGACGGTTCGATGAATTCCCTGGTCCTGAATAACATAAATTCATCGAACCGAC
>CASFLY010000054.1 GCA_949295645.1 uncultured Bacteroidales bacterium
AGGTTCAGGATCTTAGCCTGACAACATCTTTTGTTTGGAGTTCTTTGACGATATTGATAACTTAGCGGAGCTGTTTGGGAACCTTCAATATCCCTAAACAGCTCCGAAATATAACTTGACACAGTTTAGTTTACACTACCGCGATGACGGAGTGTCAGATGCTGGCGATAATGGTATTCATATCAGCTTGTTCTGCAGGAGTATTCTTTGCCGGAAGTGTCTTTTGAATGACAATAAGATTCTGCTGATACTTATTGCGCAGGCGTTTCAAGGCCATTTGCTTGTCGCTGTTTGCTATTATCAGCACATCGGCACCGTACCCGTCATAAAAAGCTGCGGCACAAAGCACATCAATGGAAATGTCTCCCATTGTGAACATTGCCACTTTCTTGTTCTGATAATCAAGGACACACTCGAAATCGATGGAATCTTGTCTTATTCTTGACTTAGATCTGATTACGGATGCTCCGAGAACTTCGGTTAACTGCTTGTAAACCATACCAAGGGTCGTAGTTTTTCCTGACCCGGACTGTCCGTTTAATACAATGATTTTCATTTTTATAAATTTTAAGGTTATTGTATGAATACACCAAATGAATAATGTAATTCTGAAGCGGCTCTACCTTTGGTACTACCGTCACTCATATCTAAATAAAAATAAGGGAAGGGTGCTATACCCGAAGCCTTTGTTGAAGTCCAATACGTACCTATCCCCATTAAATAATTATTATCATATCCAAACGCTTCTAATGATGCAGCAAGTTCGGACTTATTATTATAAATAGTAATAGACTCTGTTTGTGTCGGCAATTTTAATCCTTGTTCTTTCCAATATGAATCAGATGAAGCCCAATTCATTGTAGTGGTACTCCTTTCACAAGAAATAATATAATTCTGTTTGTTATACGCAAAACCACATAAGTTTATGCTATTTATAGAAAAGCACTGATATTGTTTACTAAATGATATCTTACAATTATCTAAGAAACTTTCAATTGATAGTACTTGTAAATTAATACAATTATCAGGTATGGATAATTCGGCTAATGCATTGTTCTTTGTAAGATTTAATTTTTGTATGCTTACACTTTTAGTTAAAATAAGTTTAATCAAGCCTGTGTTTGCAGTTAAATCCAATATAGTTAGATTTGTATTATCGCTTAAATCCAAATTAGTTAAATCAAAATTGGCCGAGAGGTTGATATCCGAGAGGGAAAGGCCGGAGGCGCGGAGTTCTGTGAGGACTGGATTGTTGGCAACGTTGAGAACATTGACGGCAGAGTTTCCGCTGACATCCAGCCAGGTTAGGGCAGGATTGCTGCGGACATTGACAGCCTGCAGGCTGTTCGTGGACACGTCTAATTTCTGTAATGCAGTGTTAGAGGACACATTAAGGTATGTCAGGGCGTTGGTATTGCACTCCAAGGTGACGAGAGCAGTACAGTTCCTGACATCAAGGGTAGGGATCGAATTTTCGTTGCACAGCAGGGTGGTCAGTGCCGTGTTGTGTGTCATATCCAGACTCTGCAGGTCGCAGCCGTTCAGATTCAGATTTCGGAGTACAGTCAGGCTCGATACGTCTATGCTCTGGAGCGAGGTGTTCCCGCTGCAGTCGAGAGAAGTCAGCTGCGTGTTGGCGGTGACATCTATCGAAGACAGCATAGTGCTTCCGCTGACAGTAAGGGACGTAAACGGAGTGTCGGCAACGGATAAGGTCAGGGAAGCAGCCTGGCTGTAGCCCGACACTGTGATGGCGGTTCCGCTCACGGCATTGGTTGATACATCCTGTAAGTACAGGGCCTGCAAGGCTGTGCATCCGGTCAGGTCGAGATTCTCGACGGGATTTCCGTAGCAGCGCAGGGTCGTCAGCTTGGTCAGACGTGGCAGGCTGACGGTGGAAATCTCGTTGTTCGAACAGTCAAGAGTTTCCAGATTCGTACAGGCTTCCAAACCGGTAAGATCCTTTACACCTCTGCCGGAACAATTCACTAAAGTCACATTGTCCGCCTCAGCGATACTCAACTCTCCGTCACCGTCGTCATCATAGTTCCCGACAAGCCAGGCCTTCAGAGCCGCATCAGGAATGACTACTCCGCCGTCATTGTGGAATATTTCCGTAGTCTCGTCCTTGGTCAGATCCAAAGAGCCGTCCTGCATCTCGGTCAGCCAGAGCTTGGCAAGTTTTGGATTTCCGGAGCAGTTCAGAGTCTCTAATTTTGCATTCTCGCTGACATTCAGGGAAGTAAGCGAATTGGCCGCACAATCCAAAGCCGTCAGACCGGCGCAAGTGGACACGTCAAGCCCGGTTATGCCATTCCCAGAGCAGTCCAGTACTTTGACAGACGGGCAGGCAGACACATCCACACGCGACAGTCTGTTGTCGGAGCAGTCCAAGGAAACAAGCCCGGAAGCCTTGCCCAAGTCTATGCTTGCGATATTGTTTCCTGAGATATCCAAAGTCTGCAACTGTGAACAGGTCGAAATCTCCAAAACGGTCAAAGCATTGTTCTCGCAATTCAAGTCAGCCAGCTGGCGGTTTTCGCGCAGATTCAGTGCATTGAGACTGTTCGTCCCGCAATTCAGGGTTTTCAGGGCGGTATTCTTCGAGATATTCAGTCCGTCTATCTTATTGTCCGCGCAGTTTAGGGTCTCAAGTGAGGTCAACGTGCTGACATTCAAAGCCGAAAGGTCATTCGACGAACAGTCCAAAGACGCCAGGAAACGGCAGCCGGTCACATCGATGGACGTCAGATAGTTATGAGAGGCATTGACAGATGTCAAAGCGGTATTGTTGCTCAAATCGAGAGTTTCGATCCTGTTGTAGCTGCAGTCGAGATTTTTCAGGGAAGTGAAATATTCGATACCGGCCAATGACTCGATACGGCTCAACGATGCCGAAATATTTATATCCTCCACGGCTTCCGCTTCTTCGTAAGAAATTTCCCCGTCGCCGTCGGTATCGAACTCGCGTACGAGATATGCCTTGAAATTGGCGTCAGGAACATAGATGTTGTCGGTCGTCCAAGGCACGATACCGATGAAGTCGGAAGAAATCTCGCTATTCCCGTCAGAAATGACAAATGCCGCATTCATCGATTTTTCGCCTCTGAAAAAGCCGTCGTCTATGCCGTCCCCAGAGACAACAAGCGAGATAACCCCGTCATCGGAGGCGGCCACATCCGTAATCTGAAGCTGTACAAAAGAAACTGCCCTGGTGATGGTATAGACAGCCCTCATAGTCAGTGCTTCTTCCCATACCTTCTCCAATTCCGCGGCAGCCGTCGCGGGTCTGAGGGCGAAATCGAACACGGCCGTACCCGGAGTGATGACTCCGCCGCTGTTCGTGTAGCTCATAGTGGCCATGCAGTCTGAATACTGCGGTACGAAAGTCACGGACTGTATTCGCGACATGATCTGCGCTATCTGTTCTTGAATCTCCTCTATGTCGGTCTGGATGCTGTAGATGGCAGTTTTGATCTCCTGAATATCGTTCTCGATGTCATCCACCCGTCCGGTCAGCGTTGCAATGGTGCTGTTCACCTGCGCTATCTTCGTATCGATGGTTTCATTCAGCGTTGCCACTTCATTTGCCATTTCGCCTCGGATTTCACCTTCGGATTCGGTAATGGCTGTCGCAATGGCGTTCTGATAAGCCGCCGTAATTTCCGTTTTTGCCGATTCAAGGTCGTTTCGCAACTGTTCAATGGCTTCCGCGTTCGCGGCAATGGCATTGGAGTTTTTCGAGATGGCCTCGGCATTGTCTGAGATAAGCTGTGAGTTTTTCGCAATGGCAGAAGTGTTTTCACTTATTTTCACAGCATTTTCGGCTATAGCCCTTTCATTTGCGCTTATCTTCTCCTGCGCGGAGGCAAGAGTTGTCTGTAAAGCCTTGATGGACTGCGAGTTTGTGGTAATCAGCCCCGAATTTTCAGCAATCTTGTCCGCATTTTGTGAAATGAGCTCCTTGTTTTCCTCTATTAAAGACAAATTCGCTTCGATGGCTGTCGCATTATCCTTTATGTTTTGCAGATTCTGGGCAATCTTAGATGTGTTGTCGGAAATCTTTAGGGTATTGGCCGTGATAGCCTCGACGTTTGTATTGATTTTTTCCGAATTTTCCGCAATGGCTGCGGCATTGGCAGATATGGCCTCGCTGTTCTCTGAAACAGAACCGTCAAGAACTGTCAGGTCATTGCGCATGCCGGATATCTGAGCCCTGTTGTCTTCTATTTTCTGTGTCAGCACGGATTCGAGGCCGGAAATCATGTTTTCAAGGTAGGCGCGTGCAGACGCGATGCTGCCTTCAAGTTCCGATTTGAGCGACGAGAGCTGCGAATTAGTGTAGCTGAGTGAGGCATAGCCTGTAAGTTGTTCGCTGACCCAGGACTGCATAGATGTCTCAAGACTTGAGATGGAACTCGCAAGAGAACTATTCATCTGTTCAGTGGCATCGCCTACAGCATCCGTGATGACTCCGGCGTAGGCTTGGGTGATCTCGTTTTTTGCCGTAGCTATGGCCTGTGTGTAGGCGTCCGTGATTTCGGAAACGGCTGTCTGAAGCTCCTCTGCGCCGATTCCGTCTGACGGGAGGGCTCCGAGGGCTTCATCTATGGCCGCATCTACTGCCCGGTCTATTTCTTCTGAGATTTTTCCGGCAATTTCACTCTCCAATCTTTCCAATGAGCTGTTCATAGTTTCTATGTCAGCCTTGATTCCTGAAACTTCCGCTGCAGTGGCATTGTATTGTTCCAATGTGGCGAATGTGGCTTCTGTCCAGGATTTTACATCCTCGTCGCCGGAGTTGATATATGCTTTCAAGTCTGTGTCCACATATTCTTTAAGAGCAGAGATGCGCGTATCGAGGCTTTCAGTACGCGTTTCCAAGGATGATATCGACGTGTTGACCGACTGGAATTCATTTTCCATAGAGGTTTTCAAGGCTTCGAGTTGGGAAAGCAGGTTCGCGTGTTCTGCAGAGGCTGAGGATTCCATCGACACAAGATCATCACGCAACTCCTGGATTCCTGTTTCGATGGCGTCTATGGATTTCCCCATTTCGGCGGCTGAACTGTGGAGCGTGCTGATGTAGGACTCCAACTCGGAATCGGTATTGGACAATACCGTAAGAGTGGATGTAATGGATTCGATCTGCCGGGAAATGGAGGCTATCTGGCTGTTTCTGATGTCATTGATCTGTGACTGCAGATTTTCGAATTTTTCCTTGTGACAGGACGTCAGTACCCCCCCCCGCAGATGAAAAATGCTGTAACTGCGAGCAGGATAAGCTGTTGTTTCATAGCGACGGGCGTATTTGCTTTCCGGGCTCTGGGGAAAGACGGTTAAACAGGTTTGAGGTGCAGAGCCGGTCTTGGCTAAGTCTTGAATAGACAAGTCAGACACACCCTGCAAATTTAGAAACAGTTTTGAGATTTGTCAAAATATTTTACCCGTGGTAAAAAGCCTACTCCCTGTCATTCATCCTGTATTCCATCCGCGACACTATCCGGACGACATCCTTGCGCAGCCCTTCGACCGTAATCCTGTTCGCTTCTTCTCCGAAAATAATCCTGTCCTCGAATTTCCTCGACAGTCTGCCTCCGGCGCTTTTCAGGCGGAACGTCATTATCCCGTCAGCGTCCTTTTCCTGTTCATATCCGAACTCCTGCATCATGCCGGCGATCTGTACTTTGCTGCTGCTCAAGCTTGTATGTACCCTTGGGGTAGCCTTGACGTAGCTTACCTTAGGGTAGACGGCCGCGATGAGGACGAGTATGCCGAGAATCTGCCACAGCGACCTGTATCCGTCCCTGAACATGGTTTCGATGTCGAATTCCGTCATCCCGGTGATGACGAAGACGGCTACAATCAGCACGAAAATCAGCAGGAAATAGACGAAAGTCTTGAGCGAACGTATGAAATATCTCATAATATGTAGCTTTTATCACGTTTCTAATACACGAAAGTGTGTATGTTATGTGACAAATATAATTATATTTGTAGAATATTGAGAAAACGGACAATTAATTAAACGGAATAAACCATGGAAGAGAAAAATCCCAACAGGCCGTCCCAGGCTAACCTGAATGAACAGAAATTGAAAACGACTATGTATGCAATGATCGCCGTGGCTGCGGTCCTGGCCCTGGTGCTTGCTTACGTCTGGTATCAGAAAAGTTCGCTTGTCAGCGAGCTGAATATCGAGAAGGAAGCCTTGACGGAGCAGATGATCTCATTGCAGAACGACTATGCCACGCTGTCTTCCGACAACGACAAGATAAACGCCCAGCTGGATTCTTCCCGCGAAGAGGTGTCCCAGCTGATAGAGCGCATCAAAAAGACCGAGGCTACGAACAGGGCGATGATCCGCAAGTATGAAAAGGAACTCGGCACGCTCAGGAGCATAATGCGGAACTATATCGTACAGATAGACTCGCTCAACACGCTGAATCACAAACTGACTGCGGATGCTGCAGCGGCACGCAGGGAAGCGGCGGAGACCCGCAGGCAGTCTGAAGAGCTCAGCAAGGCCGTGGAAAGCCTTTCCGATCAGGTTGCCGTGGGTTCAGTCCTGAAAGGACGCGCCATCAGAATGGATGCCTACAATGGTTCGGACAAGGTTACTGACAGGAGCAGCAGGGTGGTACGCCTTATGACTACCCTCAGCCTTGTGGAAAACGAACTGGCTCCTAAAGGGCCTGTAAGAGTCTATATCAGGGTAAAGGGCCCGGACGGAATCCTGCTGACCGGTGAAGACCAGAGGACTTTCGATTACAACGGCGAGCCTCTGATCTGCTCTGCATCGCGCGAGGTGGACTATCAGGGCAAGGAAGTGGAGCTCAGCATCTACCTGAACGGAATATCGGATTTCGTGAAGGGCATCTACACCGTCGAGGCCTATACCGAGAACAATCTCCTCGGCTCGGCTGAACTGATGCTCCGATAGACGGCCGGTTCCCGTATGGTCTATATCCACATCCCGTTCTGCAGGAGCTTTTGTACTTATTGCGGTTTTTATTCGGAGATTCCTTGCGGAGGCAGTGAGTACGGACGTTTTGCGGAAGCCCTCGGGAGTGAGATAAGGCGGCGGAAGGCCGAAATGCAAAATAAAGACGGGAGATACGGCGCGGGAGACCGCCTTGTTCCCCGATCCCCGAATACATTGTATATAGGTGGCGGCACCCCATCGGTGCTGCCGCTTTCCGTTTTGTCATCTCTCGTGCAGGAACTGGCGCGGAACGGCGCGGCTGCTCCCTTCGAGGAATTCACGGTGGAGGTAAACCCGGACGACATTGTCGGAAAGGGGCAGGAATATGTCGAGGGCCTGCTGTCTCTCGGGGTAAACAGGATCAGCATGGGAGTACAGTCTTTCGACGATGCCCTGTTGAAGTGGATGAACCGCAGGCACGATGCGGCCGCTATAGTGCCGGCATACCGTATCCTGCGCCGGGCAGGAGTGAAGAATATCGGTATCGACCTGATTTTCGGGATCTCCGGGATGGACGACAGGGGATGGACAAGGACCATAGAGCAGGCATTGGCATTGCCCGGAGGGCCGCCCGAACATATTTCGGCATATCAGCTGTCGGTGGAGCAGGGAAGCGCCCTGGCTGAAATGGCGGCGGACGGCAGGTATGAGGAAGCCCGGGAGGAACAATGCCTGCGTCATTACGGGACACTGTGTACTATGCTCGGAGAAGCAGGGTACAGCCATTATGAGATATCGAACTTTGCGCTCCCCGGCCGTGAGGCCGTGCACAATTCGGCCTACTGGTCCGGGTGCTCCTATGTCGGACTGGGCCCCGGGGCGCATTCTTACGATGCGGAAAACGGTGTCAGAAGCTGGAACAGTGCTTCGTTGGACGACTATATGACTTCGGCCGGCTGCCGTGAGTCGGAGAAACTTACTGAAGAACAGATGGCGATGGAAAGGATAATGCTGGCGCTCAGGACTTCCGGAGGCATCCCCGAGGAGGAACTGCGCAGGAAGGGCCGGGCCGGAGCAGTGGACGCGATGCTGTCGGAGAGAAGCCTTGTCAGGCTTGCCGGAGGCAATGTGAGAATCCCCGAGTCCCGTTTTTTCGTGTCCGACGCCATAATTTCGGATATTGTATGATGGCTTGTGTCCCGTCGTCCCGCTGATACGGCAGGAGTGCGGGAACCACGCGTTGATTTATTGACGGTTATGGGAAATATACATTCTGAGCGTCTGGAAATGCTCCGGGCAATGATGTCGGCAAACGGATGGGATGCCGTGATCTTTTCGTCTTCAGACCCGCATGGCAGCGAGTACACGGCTGCGAGATGGAAACAGATAGAATGGCTTTCCGGATTCACCGGAGAAGCCGGAGACCTGGCGGTGACTATGGATGAAGCGGGGCTGTGGACAGATTCAAGGTTCTTCATTCAGGCGGACCGGCAGCTGGAGGGGACAGGCGTAGAACTGCACCGGATGGGGATGTCCGGGACTGTCAGCCTCCCCGAGTGGCTCTCGGAAAGGGCCGGGACCGTCGCGGTGGACGGGCTTTGCACTACACGGGCAGCCGTATCCGGACTCGAATCAGGAATATGTGCAGCCGGCAGTTCCTGCCGTATCGCAGATGTCCCGGATCTTCTTTCGGGACTTTGGACAGGCCGTCCGCCCGTGCCGTCGATGCCGGTGATGACGCTCTCCGAAGAGACCGTGGGCAAGTCCCGATATGACAAACTGACGGATTTGCGGAAATTCCTGCTTCTGAACGGCTGCGACGGAATCATCATCCCCGCGCTGGATGAGATCGCATGGCTGTTGAATGTCCGCGGGGAGGACATCGAGTACAATCCTTACGTCATTTCCTACCTCTTTGTCTCTCAAAATGAAACGGTCTGGTTCGTGAAAAAGGATGACGGGACCGTGGATCCGGATACGGCCGACAGCTTCAGGGAACTCGAGGCGGACGGGGTTTCGATAATGCCGTATGCTGCCGTAAATGAAATCCTTTCTGAAATATTCAAGGCAGAAGAGATGAAGGTCTTCATGGATCCGCGCATAGTCAGCCATACCCTGTACAAGGACATTTCAGAGGCTGTCGGAGAAGACAATATCATTGCCGGCCGGTCTCCGGTCTCCCTTTGGAAGGCTGTAAAGAACAGTGTCGAGATAGAGGGAATGCGCGAGGCCTTTTTCGAGGACGGGCTCGCTATGGAGAAATTCCTCTTCTGGCTCGAGTCGGAGGTGGCATCCGGCAGGCCTGTCACCGAGTGGGACGCATCCGTGAAACTTACATCTCTCAGGGCCGGTATTTCCGGCTATCGGGGCGACAGCTTTGCCAATATTTCTGCCTATGGAGCCAATGCTGCGCTCCCGCATTACTCTACGCCCGAGACCGGCTCTGCCGTGATCCGGCCGCGCGGCCTCTATCTTGTCGATTCCGGCGGCCAGTATGTTTTCGGAACTACGGACATTACCCGGACCGTCCCCGTAGGAGAGTGCGGGTATCTTGAAAAGGAGGATTATACCCTGGTTCTCAAAGGTATGATCGCACTTTCCGCAGCCGTTTTCCCTAAAGGGACTGCGGGCTGCCAGCTCGACGCACTGGCCCGTATGCCCCTGTGGCGCAGTCTCAGGAACTACGGGCATGGTACGGGCCACGGCCTCGGTTTCTACCTCGGCGTTCATGAAGGACCTCAGGACATCCGTCAGAATTTCAATTCCCAGCCTCTGCTCCCGGGGATGATCACATCGGACGAGCCGGGGATGTACAGGGAAGGGATGCACGGAATCCGCCATGAGAACATCCTGCTGTGCAGGCCTCTTGCGGACAACGGATTCGGTGAATGGCTCTGTTTCGACACCCTGACTCTCTGCCACATAGATACGTCCCCGGTCATCAGGGAACTTATGACGGCGGACGAGACCGAATGGCTCAATGCCTACAACCGCCGCGTTTTCGAAACCCTCTCTCCGTCCCTGGATCCGGAAACGTCAGCCTGGCTCCGATCCAAAACCCTCCCGCTATAGCGCTGGAATCGCAAAAGGGAAAACGGCTAACTTTCTCTAATCTTTGTTTAACACTTAAATTTTCGGTTATGAACAAAAAAACGATTAGAGAAATTGCAGCCCTCTGGAAAGAGTCCAAGAGGCCGTATGTGAAAAGGTCGACATTCGCCGCCTACCTGCTGACATTGGAGAACCATATCCTGCCGGTTTTCGGAGACAGTCCCGCACCGGATGAAGCCTCCGTACAGGCTTTCGTCCTGGAAAAACTGGACAACGGCCTTTGCGTGAAGACGGTAAAGGACATCCTGATGGTTCTGCGGATGGTGATGAAATTCGGAGAGAAAAACGGGTGGATGCCCCACTGCGAATGGGATATAAAATATCCTGTCGAAGATACGGAGCCGGTGCTCGAGGTTCTGTCCGTGGCAAACCACAAAAAGATACTGAACCATATCAGGGAGCATTTTTCCTTCCCCATGCTCGGAGTATATATCAGTCTGACTGCAGGGATGAGGATTGGCGAGGTCTGCGGTCTGAAATGGAACGATTTCGACACTGTTTCCGGCATTATGACTGTCGGAAGGACGGTAGAGCGGATTTATGTTACGGATTGCGGCCCCAGACACACGGAACTTATCGTCAGCACTCCGAAAACGAAAAAATCGTACAGGGAAATCCCTATGAGCCGGGAACTCCTTTCCATTGTGAAACCGTTGAAGAAGGTCTTCAACGGGAATTTCTTCGTCCTGACGAATTCCGAGCGCCCGTCAGAGCCCCGGACGCTGAGGAACCACTACAAACGGATGATGGAAGATCTTCATATCCCCAAACTTAAATACCACGGGCTCCGGCACAGTTTCGCCACTCGCTGTATCGAGGCAGGGTGCGACTACAAGACAGTCAGCGTGCTTTTGGGACATTCGTGCGTCTCCACGACCCTGGACCTGTATGTGCATCCGAACAGAGAACAGAAGAAACGGTGCATCGACAAGGTTGCCAGGACGCTTTACAGATAGCGCTCCCGACAGCATGGGAAAACCCGGCTGCCGGATTGAAAATCCCGGGCAAAGCCTGCAGACCGGATTCCGGCTTCTGCAGACCCTGCCCGGGCTCGTTCTGCTCCCTGAGAAGGCTTATTCCGCAAGGTTCTTTGCTATTTCCTCGTCGCTAAGGGCATAGTCCACTAAATTTCCGGCAAGGTACTGGTCGTAGGAGGCCATATCCACAAGGCCGTGACCGGAAAGGTTGAACAATATGACCTTGCTCTCTCCCGTTTCCTTGCATTTGAGAGCCTCGTTGATGGTAGCGGCTATCGCATGGCAGGATTCGGGGGCAGGGATGATGCCTTCGGCCTTTGCAAACAGGCAGCCTGCCTTGAAGGACTCCAGCTGTTTGATGTCCACGGCCTCCATCAGCCCGTCTTTCAGCAGCTGCGACACAATCACTCCCGCGCCGTGGTACCTCAGGCCTCCGGCATGGATATTGGCCGGCTTGAACTTGTGCCCGAGGGTGAACATCGGCAGGAGCGGCGTGTATCCGGTCTCGTCTCCGAAATCATACTCGAACTTGCCCTTGGTAAGCTTTGGGCAGGACGCAGGCTCGGCTGCTATGAAACGGGTCTTTTTCCCGTCGAGGATATTGTGCCGGAGGAACGGGAATGCTATCCCTCCGAAGTTGGAGCCGCCTCCGAAGCAGGCTATTACCATATCCGGATATTCTCCCGCCATCTCCATCTGCTTCTCCGCTTCCAGTCCGATGACGGTCTGGTGCAGGGATACATGGCTGAGGACAGACCCCAGCGTGTATTTGCAGTTAGGTGTCATCTGTGCCAGCTCCACGGCCTCCGAAATGGCTGTGCCGAGAGAGCCCTGATGATTCGGATCCCTGGTCAGGATGTCCTTTCCTGCACGGGTGGTCATAGACGGGGAAGGTATGACCTGTGCTCCGAAGACCTGCATTATGCTTCGCCTGTACGGCTTCTGCTCGTAGCTGATCTTTACCTGATACACGGCGGCCTCGATGCCGAACAGTTTGGCGGCATACGACAGTGCGGCTCCCCATTGCCCGGCTCCGGTCTCCGTAGTGACATTGGTCACTCCTTCTTCCTTGCAGTAATAGGCCTGGGCAAGTGCCGAGTTGAGCTTGTGCGAGCCGACAGGGCTCACGCTTTCGTTCTTGAAATATATATGGGCAGGTGTCCCCAACGCTTCTTCGAGCCCGTATGCGCGGACGAGCGGCGTGGAGCGGTAGTATGCGTACATTTCACGGACCTTGTCGGGGATGTCGATCCAGCGGTCGGTCTGGTTGAGCTCTTGTCTGCTGAGTTCCTTTGCAAACAGGGGATAGAGGTCTTCCGGTGTGAGCGGCTGCCTTGTGGCAGGGTTGAGGAGCGGCATCGGCTTGTTTACCATATCTGCCTGGATGTTGTACCATTGCTTGGGCAGATCCGCCTCATTCAGAAAGTAACGTTTCTGTTTCATGACTGTAGGTGTTGAAAAATAAGTTTGTTTTATATAATAAAAAGAGGAGGGCGGCTCAGGTTCTTTTCCGGCCGTCCTCCTTAAAGTCCGTATGGTCTTGTCGCTATGCCATCAGGTAGGCATTGATCGCAGTTGCAGTGAATCCGAAGAAAATCAGGGTTGCAAATACGTATGCGATGACTTTAAGTCGTTTCAGCCAGATTCTGTTGTTCCATCCTATAGTCTGGAATGCGCTCCAGAACCCGTGGGTCAGGTGGAACCAGAGAGCCCCGAACCATATTATGTACAGCACGAGCACCCACCATCGTCCGAAAGTGGAGGTAAGAAGAAGATATGGATCGGTAGCTTCCTGACCCATAAATTCTTTCAGCTGCATTTCATCCCAGAAATGAGTGAGGTGGAATACGATAAAACCGAGAACGATGATTCCGAGCACGATCATATTCTTGGAAGCCCAGGAGTCTGTTCTGGCCTTGCTGCCCACCTTGTATCTGAAATAGCCTCCGCGCGTGTCGAGATTGTGCAGGGTAAGAATGATGGCATAGATGATATGGATGATGAACCCGAGGGCAAGTACGGGCACCATTATGGTAACGATCGGAAGCGACATGAATTCGCAACCCTTGGCGAAGAGTCCGTCGGGACTGCCGAAATTCCCCGTGCAGGCATCGATTATCGAGAAGGAGTTGATGGTAAGATGGAGCAAGAGAAAGATGATGAGGAACAGACCCGTGATACTCATTATGAGTTTCTTGCCGATCGAGGTAGTGAAAATGTTTGCCATATCAATCAGTATCCAAAAATGTTCGTTTTGACTTTAGTTGTGCAAAGATATATTCTTTCTTGCAAGTTTCATAATAAAATGATATTTTTGTTTGCGCATTTTTCATCGGGATTTTGCGTAAATTCCGGTTGGAAACTATAATATTAACGGTAGCGGGATTCGATCTATGTACAAAAGGGTATTGCTGAAACTCAGCGGCGAAAGCCTTGGAGGACCTGCCGGCAAAGGCATCAGCGAGGACAGGCTGTCCGACTATGCCGCCGAGATAGCGGATGCGGTAAAGGCCGGACTGCAGGTGGCGATAGTGATAGGCGGAGGCAATATTTTCAGGGGCCTCTCCGGAGTCGGGAAAGGCTTCGACCGGGTGAACGGCGACAAGATGGGAATGCTTGCCACCGTCATAAACTCGATGGGACTTGCGATGGCTATACGTTCCGCAGGTGTCGAGGCTGAAGTGTTTACTGCAACGCCTATGATGCCTGTTGCCAGATATTACATGAGGGACGACGCCGTGGCATTCCTTGAAAACGGCGGGGTGTCCCTTATTGCCGGGGGAACTGGAAACCCTTTCTTTACCACGGATTCCGGGGCGGCATTGAGAGCCCTTGAAATCGGGGCCGATGCCCTGCTGAAAGGGACGAGGGTGGACGGGGTCTACACCGCGGATCCCGAAAAGGACCCGACGGCAGTGAAATACGACGAGCTTACATTCGACAAGGCTATCTCTGACAGGCTCAAGGTAATGGACCAGACAGCTTTCGCGCTCTGCCGCGAGGGGAACATGCCCATAATCGTGTTCGACATGAACCGGAAAGGCAATCTCCTGAAGCTCGTAAAGGGGGAGAAGGTCGGCACCACGGTTCACGTATAGCGGTTTCTTCCGGGCCGGCCGGGATGCTCTGCGGCCTGCCTGACAATAGAAAGACAGCATAAACAATAAAATACCGTATTACTATGATAGACAAGGCAAAAGAAAGCGTAGCCGCAGCAAAGGCGAAGATGTCCGATGCGGTGAAATTTTTGGAAGAAGATGTCAAGACTTACAGGGCCGGCAAGGCCAATCCTCTGATATTCAATAATGTCGTCGTGGACTATTACGGGACTCCGACTCCGGTGCCCCAGGTAGCTTCCGTTACCACTCCGGACGCCAAGACCATCGTCATCCAGCCGTGGGAGAAGAAGATGATACCTGTCATCGAGAAAGCCATTATGGATGCCAATATCGGTCTGACGCCCCAGAATAACGGCGAGAGCATCCGCTGTTCTGTGCCGCCTCTTACCGAGGACCGGAGGAAAGAACTCATCAAGAAGGTGAAATCCGCCGGGGAGAATGCCAAGGTGGTGATCCGCAATGCACGACGCGATGCTATCGAGACCCTGAAAAAAATCCAGAAGGAAGGTCTCCCGGAGGATATGGAGAAGGATTTCGAGCAGAACGTGCAGAAAGAGACCGATGCCGCGGTAAAGAAAATCGATGAAATAGTTTCCGCCAAGGAAAAGGAAATCCTGACTGTCTGACACTATGGCTGACGGCTGTCAGGGAAAAGCGGCAGAATTACCGAAAATGGCCGGGAGCGGGATCCATGCCGGATTCCCGTCCCCGGCCCAAGATTATATGGAGCAGTGCATAGACCTGAACAGGGAACTGGTCCGCCACCCGGCTGCCACGTTCTACGGACGGGTCGTCGGAGACTCCATGATAGATGCCGGGGTGGAAGAGGGCGATATCCTGGTGATAGACAAGTCTATAGAACCGACGGACGGGGCTATGGCAGTGTGCTTTATCGACGGGGAATTTACATTGAAATACATTTCCACGGTCGACCCGGAGACGCTGAAACCTGAATCGGGCGCTATCTGGCTCGTTCCGGCCAACAAGCGGTACAGGCCTGTCAAGGTGACTGAATATTCGGATTTTACGGTCTGGGGAGTGGTGACCTATGTCATCAGGAAAGTTTCTCCCCGTACAGATAGATCTTCTGCTCTTCGGTAAGGGTGTCTATTTCGCAGCCCCAGACTGCGAGTTCCCTTCCGGCCACTTCCAGGTCGATGGCTTCAGGCACATCGTTTACCATATTTCCCGGAACTCTCGGTATCGAATCCTTGTGTTCGACGAGATATTTCGCGCTCAGGGCCTGTATCGCGAACGACATATCCATAATTTCTGCAGGATGCCCGTCCCCTGCAGCCAGGTTTACCAGCCTGCCTTCGGCAAGTATGTATACCGTATTACCGGAAGGGAGCCTGTAGCCGACGATGTTCTGCCGTGCCGGGCTGGCTTCGACCGCGAGCCTTTTCAGGGCGGCCACATCCACTTCCACATCGAAATGCCCTGCATTGCAGCATATCGCACCGTCTTTCATCTTCAGGAAATCCGGCTCCGTTATCACTCCCTTGCAGCCGGTCACTGTCACGAATATGTCCCCTTCCGAGGCTGCGGAAGACATTTTCATTACCCTGAACCCGTCCATCATCGCCTCCATCGCCCTTATCGGATCCACTTCGGTGACTATCACCTTCGCTCCCTGGCCTTTCGCCCTCATAGCCACTCCCTTGCCGCACCAGCCGTATCCTGCGACGACCACGGTTTTTCCGGCCACTATCAGATTCGTCGTCCTGTTGATGCCCGTCCATACCGACTGTCCCGTGCCGTAACGGTTGTCGAAAAGATGCTTGCAGTCGGCGTTGTTGACCAGCATCATCGGGAACTGAAGGGTTCCGGCCCTGTTCATGGACTGCAGCCGCAGAATCCCTGTCGTAGTCTCTTCGCATCCGCCTATTACATTGTGTATCAGGTGCCTGTATTCAGAGTGCATCAGCGAAACGAGATCCCCTCCGTCATCTATGATGATGTTGGGGCCGGCTTCCAGAACCATGCGGATGTGGCGTTTGTAATCCTCGGAAGTCGCTCCGTACCAGGCGAAAACGTTCAGTCCTTCCTTCACCAGGGCTGCAGCTATGTCGTCCTGGGTAGACAGGGGGTTGCTTCCGGTCACGTACATTTCGGCTCCTCCGGCCGCCAGGACTTCGCACAGGTACGCCGTTTTTGCCTCCAGATGGACAGATAACGCTATTTTCAGCCCTTTGAACGGCTTCTCTTCGGAAAATTCCTGCTCAAGCCCGTTCAGAAGAGGCATGTGCCGTTTCACCCAGTCGATTTTCAGCCGGCCTTCTGACCACAGTTCCGGATTCCGTATTTCGTTTGCCATAATGTCGGTGTTATCTCAGGACGGAAAGTCTTGCGACGGGAACCGCCCTGTTTGTATGATTTCGATGCGCAAAGATAATACAAAAAGAAATTTTACCTATTTTTGCAGGATATTTTGAAACTATTGAATGTTGTACTAAAAAATAAAGACAAAATGGGACTTCTTAACGGAAAAGTTGCCGTCATCACCGGTGCGGCAAGGGGAATCGGAAAGGCAATCGCCTTGAAATATGCGTCCGAGGGCGCTGACATAGCTTTCACCGATCTTGCGATCAACGAGGCTGCTGAAGCTACTGTAAAGGAAATAGAGGCATACGGTGTAAAAGTGAAGGCATACGCTTCCAATGCCGCGGATTTCGAGGAGACGCACAAGGTGGTCGCTGAGATTCTGGCTGAATTCGGACACATAGACATCCTTGTGAACAATGCAGGAATCACGAAAGACGGCCTGATGATGAGAATGGAAGAAAAACAGTGGGATGCCGTTATCGCGGTAAACCTGAAATCCGCCTTCAATTTCATACACGCCATCACTCCGATTATGGCTAAACAGAGGGGCGGGAGCATCATCAACATGTCGTCCGTAGTAGGGGTGTCCGGAAATGCCGGCCAGTGCAACTATTCGGCCTCGAAAGCCGGACTCATCGGACTTGCCAAGTCTATCGCCAAGGAGATGGGCCCGCGCGGAATCCGTGCGAACTGCATCGCCCCGGGCTTCATCATCACCGATATGACGGCAGCCCTGACTGAGAAAGTGCGTCAGGAATGGGAGAAGCAGATTCCGCTGCGCAGGGGTGGCACTCCGGAGGATGTGGCCAATGTGGCTCTCTTCCTGGCTTCCGATCTTTCATCGTATGTCAGCGGACAGGTGATCCACTGCTGCGGCGCGATGAACTGTTAAATACGCTTTCCGCAGGCGAAGGCAGACAGGGCTTTTGCGAGAAGAAGGGAAGAGGAGACGGACGATAATACTGGAAGTGAAGGAGAATGGCGGGGGAGTTGGAATATTATCTGGGAAGCCTGGCTGATCTGGCGTTGCCGAGGCATTGCATAGTCTGCGGAAGGAGGCTGGAAACGAGGGAAAGTCATCTGTGCATTTACTGCGCGGCTGACTTTCCCTTTACGTTTTTCTGGAATACTGCCCGCAATGAGATGTCGGACAGGTACAACGCCTTGATAAACAGGGGTATTGAAAATGAAGAAGCCGCCACGGAATACGAGCGGTATTCCAATGCGGCAGCCCTTTTCTTCTATCATTCCGAAGCAGGGTTCCGGAAGATCCCCCAGCTGTTGAAGTACCGTAAAAGGTTTGCCGTGGGCCGGCATTTCGCAGGGCTGTTTGCCGGGATGGTCTTTTCTTCCGAGATTTTCAGGACGGTGGATATGGTAGTGCCTGTGCCTCTGCACCGCAGGAGACTGAGGGAAAGGGGATACAACCAGGCGGAAATTCTGGCGGGAGAATTGGGTATGGCAGGGGGAATCAGGGTGCGGAATGATTTGCTGAAGCGGGAAAAATACACCGTTTCACAGACAAGACTCGGCGTCGAAGACAAGAAAAGCAATGTCCGTGGTGCGTTCAGCGTAGCAGGGAAGATTGCCGCCGGCTGCTCTTCGTCCCATATTCTTGTCGTGGACGACGTTTTTACTACAGGTGCCACGATTGCTGCGTGCCACCACGCTCTGAGAGGCTTTTTCGGGCCCCGGGTGAGGATAAGCGCCGCCACTCTGGGCTTTGTGAGCAGTGTGTAGGATAATGCGGACGGGACTTTGCACCTGTGGCGGGATTCTACCAGAAGAAAGAGGCGGAAGCGCCGAGCAGGATGCTGTGAAGGACGGGATTCCGGGCGGAGAAGCCGGACACCTGATACAGCGCAAAGGCCTTGACCTTGAAATTTTCGCCGGTGGCGATGCCGAGTCCGCCGCCGGCAGCGGCAGTAAGTCCGCCTTTTATGCCTGCCGGAGAGGAAACGGATTTGTTTCCCGGCAGGGACCAGCCGGCCAGGAGCCTCGTGTCGGCTTCCAATATTTTCGCGAAATGGTGCCGCCAGTAGCCTCCTGCAAGGAAATCGTATGTATTGAACGACAGGGACCTTCCGTCAGTGTATGAGTTGATGCCGATATCTGCCGCGATTCCGACAGTGCCTTTCAGACAGTCGCTGCAGGCTATCGGGACGGAGATTCCAAGTCCTGTCACGGCGCCTCCGCGGCAAAGCGTCCCGTCGTCAGGGGTTCCCGCAAGGAAACGGTAGCCGAAGTAAAGGCCGATGTCGTAATATTTCTTTCCGTATGCGAATCCGGGAACGGGAGGCAGGTAGCCGGCATTCAGGTATCTGTCCTTGAAAATAAGGTCGGCAAGGAAGTAGCCGAGCCTGACCGAGGCGACGCCTATGACGGCGCCGGCTATGACGTCAGAAGCCCAGTGCCTGTCGTTGATGATCCTCGATATGCCTGTGGCGGAAGCTATGGCATAGCCTCCGAAGCTGAACCAGGGGCTTCTCCATCCGTATTCTTCGTGGAGCATTGCGGCCGCCATAAATGCCGTGGCCGTATGTCCCGACGGGAAGGAGCCTCCGGAAGCGCCGTCCGGCCTGGGCCTGTCTATGGAGTATTTGAGCCCGTTTACCGCTATCGTCATAATTCCTGCGGAGAAGGCGTCGGACACGATCATCCTGCCCCAGGAACTGCGGCTTTCATAGCCTCCTGCTTTCATCCCGAGCATAAGGGCCCCGGGGGCGAACCGCAGGTATTCGTCAGCATGAATGCGGATGTCGCCTGTGGCATCTGCTCTCATCGAGCGGATGCTCCCGTCGAAATCGGGGAGAGCGGACTGGCCGGAGACCGTACCGTGAACAAGCAGGGCGCAGGCTATGGCTGTCGCTGCGGGGAGATGTTTTATGATGCCGGCAAGTGACATGTTCCGAATGACAGGAAATTCTCTTCGAAAATACTTCATAAATTCCATATTTGAAAATCCGGCCCCGTTTTCCGTGCCGGCGGCGACCTGTTGTCGGGACTGAAGCCTGCGGTACGGTTCCTTTTCTCGGAAAATAAGAGTAAATTTGCCGTCAGCAACAGAGGAGGTCGTATATGAAAATCGCTTTTGACGGGAAAAAGGCGGCGCGGAACAGGGCCGGACTGGGAAATTACAGCAGATTCGTGATCAGGGCCATGGCCCGGCGTTTTCCGGACTGCAGTTTCGATGTCTATGTAAGCAAAAGGGGGCGGAACGCGTTGTCGGAAGAGTTCGCGGAATTCCCGAATGTGAAGGTGTGCGGTCCGACCCATCCGGTATTGAAGCATTTCCCTAAGCTCTGGGAGATGTACGGGATTCCGTACGAGTTGAACAGGAGCGGGGCCGACATTTATCATGGCCTGGGAAACGAATTGCCGGCCAATATCGGACGGGCGAAGCGGACCAGGTCCGTGGTGACGATTCATGACCTGATTTTCCTGTTTTTCCCCTACACTTATTCGTGGGTCGACAGGCATCTGTTCAATCTGAAATTCAGGGCGGCCTGCAGGAGGGCGGACAGGATAGTCGCCGTGAGCGAATGCACGGCCAGGGATATCGTCAAGTATTATGCTGTCCGCAAGGATCGGATTTCAGTGGCTTATCAGGGGTGCGACCCGAGGTTCAGGACGCGGTGTTCGGACGTGGAGAAGGAGGAGGTCCGCAGGAGGCTCGGGCTGCCGGAGAGGTATATGCTGAGTGTGGGGACTGTCGAGGAAAGGAAGAATACGGCCCTGATAGTCAGGGCAATGCGTGAGGTCCCGGATGTGGATTTGGTGATAGTGGGGCGGAGGACGAAGTATGCGGAGTATGTGGAGCGGACGGCTGCGGAGTGCGGTGTGTCGGACAGGCTGCATATCCTGAGCGGGGTGCGGACGGAGGATTTGCCTGCAGTGTACCAGATGGCCGGAGTGTTCGTTTACCCGTCCCGGTACGAAGGATTCGGGATTCCGCTTCTGGAGGCGCTTTGCAGCGGCGTCCCGGCCATAGGGGCCGTGGGCTCCTGCCTGAAGGAGGCCGGCGGGCCTGCGTCCCTGTACGCAGACCCGGAGGACGCCTCGGATCTCGCCCGCAAGATAAACCTTGTCCTTTCAGACCCCGGGCTCCGCAAGACCATGACTGAAACCGGCCTGCAGTACGCCTCCCTCTTCACCGACGACCTTCTTGCGGACCGTCTCATGGAGATTTACAGAGGGTGACCGGCCGCAAAGAGCGCTTTCCTGCCTTCGCGCCCCGCCAGTCAGGATCGGGAATCAGTTGAACAGCCTCTTCTCGTGCCTTACCAGGGCTATGAATATGAACAGCAGGATTGTGAACGCCCAGAGAGACGAGCCCCCGTAGCTGACGAACGGCAGCGGGATTCCGATTACCGGCATTATCCCGATAGTCATCCCGACATTGATGAAAAGGTGCATGAACATGCAGCCCGCCACGCAGTACCCGTATATCCTCGTGAAACTCTCCCTGCTGCGCTCCGCATCCCGGATTATCCTCCATATCATAAAAGCGAACAGCAGCACAGTGAAAGCGCTTCCCGCAAAGCCCCATTCCTCTCCGATAGTACAGAATATGAAATCCGTACTCTGCTCCGGCACAAAACCGTAGGTCGTCTGCGTCCCTTTCAGGAATCCCTTCCCGAGGAAACCTCCGGAACCGATGGCGATCATCGACTGGTTCACATTGTATCCCACGCCGGTCGGGTCATCCTTCAGGCCGAGGAGCACCTCGATACGCTTCCTCTGATGATCCTGCAGCACATCGTGAAATATGAAATCCACTGAAAACACGAACAGGATACCGGCTATGAACGCCGCTATAGAGAGCCACCTGAAACGGCTTCTTTCCCTGTAGGCCCTGACCGCGACAAAAGGGACGGAGACTATCCCGGCCCCTGCCAGGACATATTCGAGCCTCAGGCTTCCGGCGAACGACTCTTCTCCCCATCCCATGACCGAAACGAGTTCATCCACTCCCGCAGGCAGGAATGCAAGGGCCACGGACACCGGCAGCGCGGATATGAGCCATTTGCGGAACTTCCCGGTGTAGAGGCTGTTGCACAGCGTCGCTATCGTCATCAGGGCAAGGATGGCGAAATACGGGGACGAGGTCATCGTCAGGACGAACAGGAGTATCGCGACCCCGATCATAAACAGAAGCCAGCCGGACAACCCTTCCCTGTAAAGCATGAAAATGAACCCGACATAGACGAGGGCCGATCCGGTCTCGCTCTGGGCCACTATTATCGCCATCGGGACCAGGATTATCGCGGCCGTGGCTATGAAATTCCTCGGATTCCCTATCCTGTACCCGTACTGGCTCATTACCGTCGCCAGCATCAGGGATGTCGAGATTTTCGATATTTCCGCCGGCTGGAACCTGACAGGTCCGAATTCGAACCAGGAACGCGACCCTTTGACTTCCACCCCGAGGAAGATGACCGCTACCAGGAGCAGTATCGTTGCTATATATACCGGCAGCGAGATGCTTTCGTAAATTCGCGGGCTGATGACGAACAGGATGACGGCAGCCAGGGAAAATGCGGAGATGATCCAGATGAACTGTTTCCCGCTGCGGGTGGCAAAGTCGAAAATGGAGCCGGGCTCGGCCGACTGTACGGAAGCATAAATATTTATCCAGCCGATGAATACCAGCAACAGATAGCTGACAATCAGCGGCCAGTCCAGTGTCTCCTTTAATCCTCTTCCCTTGAATTGTTCCATATCCTGACGTCGTCCCGGCCTGTTCCCGCCATCCTGTACGGAGGGACCGCCGGATTTGTTATGTTCAGTCGGTCTTGACCTTGTCCAGCAGGTTCCCTTCCATCATCCTTTTCTCCAGGTCCTTCCTGCCTTCGGAAATCTCCCCGTTCAGATACTTTTCCACAAGCAGCGATGCCAAAGGAGCCGCCCACCGTGCTCCGAACGAGGCATTTTCCACGTAAGCCGCAACGGCGATCCGCGGATTCTCCCGAGGCGCGAAACAGATGAACACCGAATTGTCGTCGCCTCTCGGATTCTGGGCCGTACCCGTCTTCCCGCATATTTCGAGCCCCTTTACAGCGGCGATGCTTGCCGTCCCGCCGGAACCGTATCCGCTGTTGACGGCCCGGTACATCCCCTCTATTACTTCCCTGAAATGCAAAGTGTCCACCAGCGTGTACTGTTTCTCCTTGTATTTCGGGTCGATAGCCAGCTCTTCCGAATCCCTGACGAGATGGGGGATGTAGTAATACCCCCTGTTGGCTATGGTCGCGCAGAGATTCGCCAGGTGCAGCGGGGTACATCCTATTTCGCCCTGTCCGATGGAAAGCGAGATGACGTTGGTCGCCTTCCACCTTCCTTTCCCGTACACCTTGTCGTAGTACTCCGAATCGGGGATGAAACCTCCGAGTTCGGACGGAAAGTCGCTTCCGAGCCTTTTCCCGAAGCCGAAACTTTCGACGTACCTGTGCCAGGCATCCATAGCCTCCGCTACCGAAGAGTATTTGTCGTTTTCGAGGATATTCCGCAGGACATAGCAGTAGTATGCGTTGCAGGACATCATTATCGACTCTTCGAAGTTCAGCGGGGACCTGTGGTCATGGCAGCCCAACCTGTTCCTGCCGAAATGGTAGCCCATATTGCAGGGGTATTCCGTTTCAGGCGTGAAGACGCCTTCCTGCAGGCCTATCAGGCCGTTTACGAGCTTGAATACCGAGCCTGGAGGATATGCCGACTGCACGGCGCGGTTGAACATCGGCTTGTACGGGTTGGCCAGGATTTCATTGTAGTGCGAACCTATGTCCGCGAGCATGTCCACGTCGATTCCCGGGCTCGATACGAGTGTCAGTATTTCCCCCGTCGAAGGCTCTATCGCCACAAGGCTGCCTACCTTGTTCTGCATCAGGGCCTGCCCGTAGTGCTGCAGCTCGGCATCGATGGTCGTGGTGATGTTTTTGCCCGGCACGGCTGTCTTGTCCATCTCCCCGTCGCGGTATCTCCCTTCTATCTTGTTGTGCGAGTTCCTCAGATATATGTTGTATCCCTTTTCACCTTTCAGGTATTCCTCGCAGGTCGCTTCGATTCCGGTTTTGCCGGCATAGTCTCCCGCCGCATATCCTTCGTGGGTTTTCAGGAAATCGGCATCCACCTCGGACACGTAGCCGAGCAGGTTGCCGCCTGCATTGTACGGGTACTCCCTGATGTTTCTGGCCTGTCCCCGGAATCCGGGGAACCTGTAGGCTATTTCCGCGAATTTCATGTACTGCTCCGGCGTCATCTGCTTGAGCATTACCACCGACTGGTACCCGATTTTCCTGCGGTCCCGGTAGTATCCTTCCATTTTTTCGCGGATGAACCCTTCGCTGACATCCAGCGTCCGGCTGAGCGCCAGAGTGTCGAATTCCTCCACCTCTTTCGGCGTGACGAGCAGGTCGTATGCGATTTTGTTCCCGACGAGGATCCGCCCGTTCCGGTCATCGATTATGCCCCGCGGAGGGTATATTATGGCGTAGACCATGGAGTTGTTGCTCGCGTCGATCTTGTACTTCTCATCCACGATCTGGATGACGAACAGTTTGGCAATGATGATGGCCACTGCTGTCGCCAGTCCTATTTTCAGCTTATTCGATTTGTCGAGTTTCATCCCATGCAGGCCTTTATCTGTCGTTGGAAGTCAAGATGTTGAATACCGGAAGCGAGAGAATGTAGCCGCAGGCGAGGGAAGATGCGAACCGGAGCAGGCAGGAAAGGAACGGCCTTGTGCCGGCTCCGTCGGCAATGATGTAGACCGCCAGGAAGACCGCCTGGCAGAGAAGTATGGCTGCCGACACGCGGAGAAATCCGTTCTTTTTCATCGAGAAGTCTTCCGTCCTGTCCTTGCGGTCCCTGCCGAACAGGAGGGTTACGGTGAAGTTCCGTATGAAGGCGACGGGGACAAGCGCCAGCATGTTGAGGCCGACGATGCCTTCGGCCATCCAGTCCACTGCCAGTCCGCAGGCCGCTGCGACAAGCATCAGCAGGACGGACGGGATATTCAGCGGGAGGCACAGCACGAGTACGGGCAATATCGAAATGAAAACATACGGCCCGGTGTTGATGAAGTTGCAGATCAGGATCTGCGCTACCACCAGCAATATATACATCAGCGTTATGTTCCTTTCAGTCTTCATCCCGATTTTCCACTTCCTTGATTTCACCGCTGTCGGCATTCTTCACGACGGTCACGTACCTGATCGACCTGAAATCGGTGAACAGTGTGACCTCCACATTGAATGTCGAGCCGTTTACGACAGTAGCCTCGCCCGTGATTCCGAGAGGGATATCCGGCGGGAATATCGCAGAAAAACCGCTCGTGTAGACGGTGTCTCCCGGCTGGACGGAAATATGGTGCGGTATTTCGCGCAGTACGGCCCCGTTGGACGAGATTCCGTCCCAAGCCAGTTCTCCTGCAGGGCCTTCTTTCCCGATTCTGGCCCCGACGCTCATCCCTGTGTTCCGGAACGAACGGGCGTAGGAATAGTGCTTCCCTACCGCGTCTATGATGCCGACCACCCCGTCGGACGTGATTACTCCCGACAGTTCTTCTATGCCGTCTTCCGAGCCCTTGTCGATTATCAGGTAGTTGTGCATCTTGTTGTTGCTGACCTTTACTGCGTCCGCATGGATATATCTGAACCCTCCGATGACATCCGGAATGCTGTCCCGGGACAGTTCCCTGCCCGTAAGTTCCCTGTACGCCCTGAGCTGTTCGGAAAGCCGGAAATTTTCCAGGGCAAGCTTCTCGTTCTGCTTTTTCAGGCTGAAATAGTCGCGGACATTGTCGGCCCCTCCCCAGAAGAAGGCATATACGGCATGCATCCCCCTGGATATCCAGATGTTCTGCATCGGACCGCTGTGGCTCAGCATAACCAATGCAGCCACCTCCAAAAGAATGAAGACAGCTGCATTTATACAAATCCTGACTATGTTGCCTTTTCCGGACATCCTATCTCATCAGGAACGGATAGTGGTCCGTGTGCTTCAGGGCGAGGCAGGTTCCTCTCGCAACGGCTCTCAGAGGGTCTTCTGCCACGTGGAACGGAATGTTCACTTTTTCCGAAAGCCTCTTGTCCAGCCCTCTGAGGAGTGCTCCTCCTCCGGAAAGGTAGATGCCCGAATCCACGATGTCCGAATACAGTTCCGGCGGAGTCTGCTCGAGGACATGCAGCACGGCGGCTTCGATTCTGGCAATGGACTTGTCGAGGCAGTGGGCTATTTCCTGATATGTGATCGTCGCATCCACAGGGTGCGCCGTCATCAGGTTCGGCCCCCTTACGAGGAACGGTTCCGGTTCCACTTCGAGATCCGTAATGACGGAGCCTACGGCGATTTTTATCTTTTCGGCGGTGATTTCACCGACCTTTATGTTGTGCTGCTGTTTCAGATAGTACTGGATATCGCTCGTAAATACGTCGCCTGCCACCTTGATGCTGTTCTGCTGTACGATTCCTCCGAGCGAAATGACCGCGATTTCCGTCGTTCCGCCTCCGATGTCCACGACCATGTTCCCCTTAGGGGCCTCCACGTCCATCCCGATGCCCAGGGCAGCTGCCATAGGTTCGAAAATCAGGAATACGTCGCGGCCTCCTGCGTGCTCGGCGGAGTCGCGTACTGCGCGGATTTCCACTTCGGTACTGCCTGAAGGAATCCCGACCACGATTTTCAGGTTAGGGGTAAAGAGCGAATGCCTTCTGCTGTTCACCTGTTTGATGAAACCCCGGATCATCAGTTCTGCAGCGTTGAAGTCGGCAATGACGCCGTCTTTCAGAGGCCTGATGGTCTTGATGTTGGGGTTTACCTTTTCGTGCATCAGTTTCGCTTTCTGTCCCAGGGCGATAGGCTTGCCTGTATTGTTGTCTATGGCAATGATGCTCGGTTCGTCGAGTACGATTTCGTCATTCTGGAAAATCACCGTGTTGGCGGTTCCGAGATCCATTGCGAGCTCTTGTGTCAAGAAAGAAAATCCCATTTGTTTTTCCCCGTTTTTTACAGTTTTCAAAAATCTCTCAAATTTACGGAAAAAAATCGGAATACGCCGTTTAATTCACAAGAAACTGTGCAAAAAATTGTGCTGCGGCCGTCGCGGGGATTTTCGGGCGGCAAAACGGAGGTCACCGGTTTCAAATTAACCGGAATAATGTTAATTTTGACCCCGGTAAACATTTGCGGCGGAATGGAAGACAGCAGGAAAAAATATCTGATACTGGTGGCCGGAGGCAGCGGTACGAGGATGGGAGGCAAGATGCCCAAACAGTTTCTCGAGATTTCCGGTAAGGCCATACTTCACCACACGATAGACCGTTTCACCGGGGCCGTTCCGGATCTCAGGCTTGTCGTGGTCCTTCCGGAGGAATGGATGCAGTACTGGAGAGACTATTGTTATGCCCGGAATCTGATAGTAAGGCAGGTGCTCGTGCCCGGAGGGATCACCCGTTTCCATTCCGTGCGCAATGCCCTGGAAAAGGTGCCGGACGGAGCCGTCGTGGCTGTACATGACGGTGTCAGGCCTCTTTTGTCGGCGGATCTGATAATCCGCCTCTTTCTCAGGGCTGAGTCGGCTCCTGCAGTGGTGCCTGTAGTTCCGGTGGTGGATACGCTCAAAGTCCTGAGACGGTCGGAGGAGAATGCTGCGGACTATGAACCGGTTCCGGGAGAGTCGGCGGACAGAAGCCGGCTTTTCGGGGCGCAGACCCCGCAGGTATTCCATTCGGAAGTTCTCAGGAAAGCCTATTCCCTGCCGTATTCCACCGCATTTACCGATGACGCTTCAGTAGTGGAAAGCGCCGGACTGGAAGGGGTCGGGATAGTCTATACGGAAGGGGAAAAATACAATATCAAGATTACCGCCCCGGACGACATCATAATCGCACGCGCCCTTATCGGCACGTAGCGACGGTGTTCTTGGAAAGCCCGCGTCAGCCTGTCCGGAATTACCGGTCATCGGTGGTCCCGAGGGAACGGCGGACATTGGCCATAAAGCTGGTGTTCTGGTATTCCTTGACCCATACCTGGCGTTCGATGGCCTGATCGAGGGAAATCTGGGTTTCGGTAGACTGGACATACGGAATCTTCTGGATGGTGTTCACCAGGATTTCCATAAGGTGGTCGTGGTTGAAACAGTATATTTTCAGCAGCAGTGCATATTTCCCGGTCACGAAGTGGCATTCCACAATCTCGGATATCTTCTTGAAAGACTCTATGACTTCCGGATACTTGTTCGATTCGGACAGTGATACACTCACGTAAGCACACACATTCAGCCCGAGGGCCTGAGGCTTTACGAGAAGCCTCGACCCTGTGATGACTCCGTTTGCCTCAAGCCTTTTCACCCTCTGGTGGATGGCTGCCCCGGAGACCCCGCACTCACGTGCTATCTCGAGAAACGGCATTCTCGCGTTCTTGACGAGAAAAGACAGAATTTTCTGGTCGATCTGATCGATGTGATAACTTTGCATTTTGTTTTATGATTCCTGATTTTAACACGCAAAACTACAATAAAAATTTAAGAATCACAACAAAATTGCACCGAACTCTAACAAAATGTTATTTAATCATTGTTTTTTGTTAGAAACTGTTTTCGGCCCGCTTCTCCTTTTTCCGCGTCCTGTAGGCGTCCCTTCCTCTATGAGCCTTTTGCAGTCCTCCTCCGTCAGCGAGGCCGCATCCGTTCCTTTCGGTATCCTGTAGTTGTTTCCCGCATATTTGAGGTAAGGCCCGTAGTTTCCGGCGATTATCTGTATCCCGCTGTCCCTGAATTCTGAAATCACCTGTTTTTCCGGCCTGTTTCCCGCCGCGTCGATGAGTTCGATGCACTTCTCCAGATCCACCCTCAGCGGATCGGTCCCGCGGGGGAGGGAGATGTTCCTGTCCCCGTATTTCAGATAAGGCCCGAAACGGCCTTTCGTGGCGATGATGTCGATGCCGTTGTACTGGCCGACGGTACGCGGCAGGCTGAAAAGTTTCAGGGCGTCTTCCAGGGTGATGCTTTCTATGAGCTGCCCCGGGCCGAGACTTGCGTACTGCCTGTCTTCTCCCTCGCCTTTCTGGATGTACGGACCGTATTGCCCGTATTTGGCCGTCAGGGTCTTCCCGTCCGCCGGATCCACCCCGAGTTCGCGGCTTATGCGGCTGTATTCCTTGCTGTTCAGGGTTTCCTCCACCTTTTCATGGAATGGGGAATAGAATGCGGAGATGAGATCTTCCCATTTCATGCCGCCGGCCGCTATCCGGTCGAATTCCTTTTCGACATTGGCCGTAAAGCCGTAGTCGAGTATCTTGTCGAATTTGTCGACCAGAAAATCGGTCACTATCATTCCGATTTCCTGAGGCAGGAGCTTCCCTTTTTCCGCTCCGACCGTCTCTGTCCTCGACGAAGCTGTTATTTTCCCGTTTTTCAGGCTGTAGTCGGTGACTTCGAGCTTTTCGCCCTCCTTGTCGCCCTTTATTATGTATCCCCGGCCTTTTGTAAGGGTGGAGATGGTCGGAGCGTATGTAGACGGCCTTCCGATTCCCAGTTCTTCCAGTTTCTTCACCAGGGTAGCTTCAGAGTACCTTGCCGGCGGTGCCGTGTATCTGCAGATGGCGGAAATGCCGAGCGCGTCCATCCTTTCCCCGGTCTTCAGTTCGGGCAGGATGACATTCTCGCCGTCCTGTTCGTCATCCGTACTTTCGATATAGAGCCTGAGGAAGCCGTCGAACAGTATTTCGCTGGCCTGTGTCCCGAAGACTTCGGCAAAGTCCGGGGAACCGGTCTTTATGTCTGTCCGCAGTATTCTGGCGTCAGCCATCTGCGAAGCCACTGTCCTTTTCCAGATGAGGTCGTAGAGTTTCTGTTCCTGAGGTGTCCCGGAGATTCCGGTATTGCCGATGTAGGTCGGCCGGATGGCTTCGTGGGCCTCCTGTGCGCCCTTGCTTCTGGTCTTGTACTGTCTCGGACGGGAATATTCCTCTCCGAAATTCTGCAGGATATATTCCTTGGCCGTATTTATCGCCAGGGACGAAAGGTTTGTGGAGTCGGTACGCATATATGTGATGTGCCCCGATTCGTACAGGCTCTGCGCGACACTCATCGTCTGGCTCACGGAAAAGTGGAGTTTCCTCGCGGCTTCCTGCTGGAGGGAGGAGGTCGTGAACGGTGCTGCAGGCGTCCTGGAGCCTTCTTTTTTATCGATGCTTATGATAGAGAAGTCCGCCCCGGAACATTTCTCCAGAAAGCCGCAGGCTTCCTCCGCCGTCCTGAAGCGCTTGTCGATGACGCCTTTTACCGAGATGTTTCCCGGCAGGCCCGCCGGATGGAACATCGCTTCGATCCGGTAGAAACTTTCCTTGCGGAAACCGATGATTTCCTTTTCCCTGTCCACAACAAGCCTCAGGGCCACCGACTGCACGCGTCCTGCCGACAGTTTGGGCTGTATCTTTCTCCAGAGTATGGGGGAGAGCTCGAACCCGACCAGCCTGTCGAGCACTCGTCTGGCCTGCTGTGCATCTACAAGAGCCATATCGATGTCGCGTGGATTTTTTATCGCATTCTGGATAGCGTCTTTCGTAATTTCGTGGAAGACAATCCTTTTCGTATTTTCTTTCGTAAGTCCGAGGGTCTCGTACAGATGCCATGAAATGGCCTCCCCCTCGCGGTCTTCATCGGATGCAAGCCACACCACGGAAGCTTTTTTCGCCGCCTTTTTCAGGTCGGACACGACGGCTTTCTTGTCGGACGGGATTTCGTACACCGGCCTGAATCCGTTTTCGATGTCGATGCTGAGTTTGCTTTTGCTCAGGTCCCTGATATGTCCGAAACTGGATTTTACGGTGAAATCTTTTCCCAGGAACCCCTGGATGGTATGTGCTTTCGCCGGAGACTCGACGATGACTAAATTCTCCTCCATAAATTTTTAATTTTCAGATATTCCCATACGGGCCTTCCGGCCAATAAATCTGCAAAGTAAAACACAAACAAAATAAATTTCAAATTTTAATGCTGTTTTTGCACGCGAGTTTTCGCAATGCTACATATCAAGACTGTCCGACTTCAGCAGGAAGTCAAACAGACCGATTCTGAGGAAGCCGTCATAATCGAGATATGGTGCGATATGGTCTCTCACGACTATTATTTTCTTGAAAGAGTCAGGCACGTTCAGCAAGGATTTCTTTTCCTGCCTGACTTTTTCATCATCGTCCATCCTGAATGCCGACTGGACATAATATCTCTTGCTGCCTTGATTGGCAACAAAATCCACTTCAAGTTTCTTGCGTGCCTGTTTGCCTTCTGCATCTCTTTCCATTATTTCAACCCTTCCCACATCCACACTATATCCCCGGTATCTCAATTCATTGTAAATCACATTCTCCATGATATGGTTTTCCTCTATCTGCCGGAATCCGAGAATGCTATTGCGAAGTCCAATGTCGCTGAAGTAGTATTTAGTCTCTGTTCCAATATATTTTCTACCCTTGACATCGTAGCGCAAAGCTTCGGAAACCATAAACGATTCTGAAAGGCACTTGATATGCCGGGAGACCGTCTCGCTGGAGATATGCCTGTTCCCTCTGCTTTGAAAGGTGTTTGATATCCTTGTCGGGTTACTTGGCGAACCAATCGAAGATGCAAGCACTCTCAATAATTCCACCAGTCCCTCATCATCCTTAATCTTGTGTCGCTCCACTATGTCCTTAATATACACTGTTTCCACCAAATTGGAAAGATAAGAGGTTTTCTGCTGCGGTGTCTTGAAAGACAATATCTGAGGCAGGCCCCCAAACTCAGAATACTCGCGCCAGGCAGCCTCCGTACTTCCGTTGTATGCACTTCGAAATTCAGAAAACGTAAGGGGAAGCATGTGGATTTCCTGCGACCTGCCCCGGAACTCAGTTACAATATCCGTTGAAAGGAAACGGGAATTGCTGCCAGTTACAAATATTTCGCATCTCTTATGCATCAAACTCAGAAGAACCTCCACAAATCTGTCCATAAGCTGAACCTCATCCAAAAGAATGTAGTAAACGTTGTTGTCGGCCATCCGTTCATTTACCATTTTTAGAAAAGACAGTGGATTACGCAAATCTTCCTTTTCCATATCATCAAACGGCACATAGATAATATGGTCATCTTTAATTCCCTGTTTTTTAAGCCATCCCGGGAATATTTCTCCGAGAAGTACAGACTTTCCGCATCTCCTTATCCCGGTAATTGTTTTAACAAGGCCGTTGCCTATGCTGTCACTCAGTTGTTGAAGGTATTGGTCTCTTTGTATCATACTTGATATTTTTGCAACTTGTTACAAATTTTTCACCTGCAAAGATAACGCTCTTTTGACGAGATTTACTACCATATCTGAAAAATTTGTAACAAGTTACATGTTTTTCAGACCAGATCAAGTCGCTTGGCCGCAGCTGTTCATCCGACAGTAGTTTCTTTCAGATTTTAATGCTATTTTTGCAGTTTGTGTCCGGGACGGGGCCGGAAAACCGGGGCGAATGCGGCTCCTCGGCTCCCGTCTCCGGAAATCGGAAACTTTAAGGATACGCGATGAAAGAAATTACGAAAAAAAGGATAATAAAGTGGTTCTGGATCATTCTGCTCGTGCCGATAGCATTTGTGGTGCTGCTGGTGCTGGCCGTGTGGGCGTTTGCCGACATCCCGTCATTTGAAGAACTGGAGAATCCGGAAAGCAAACTGGCGACCCAGGTGATAGCGGAGGACGGTGAAATCCTGACCACGTTCCATATCGAAAACAGGTCGTATGTCAGCTATGAAGACCTGTCGCCGTATCTGATACAGGCTGCGGTGGCGACTGAGGATGTCCGTTTCTACTCTCATTCCGGCATCGATTTCAAAAGTCTGGCGAGGGTTTTGGTCAAGACGTTGATAATGAGCGATTCGAGCCAGGGGGGCGGGAGCACGATTACCCAGCAGCTGGCCAAAACCCTTTATCCGCGGGAGGAAATAGGAGGGAAGTTCCCCGGTGCAAGACAGCTTAAAATGGTGTGGACCAAGCTGAAAGAATGGATCACGGCAGTGAAGCTCGAGCGGAATTATACGAAGAATGAAATTCTGACCATGTATATGAATGCCGTATTCTTCGGCAGCAACGCCTACGGTATCAAGACGGCATCGCAGACGTTTTTCTCCAAAAATCCGTCCGAACTCACGCCGGAAGAAAGCGCCATGCTGGTGGGGATGGTGAACAAGCCGACCCGCTACAACCCCGTCCTGAACCCGGACAAGGCGCTCGGTCGCAGGAATTTCGTGCTGAAACAGATGTCCAAGGCAGGATACCTTACTGAAGCCGCCGCAGACTCCATAAGCGCCCTGCCCATCACTTTGGCATACCAGATCCAGGACCACAACGCAGGCCTTGCCCCGTATTTCAGGGACATGCTCAGGCGGACGATGAATGCCCGGCAGCCGAAACGCTCGTCCTACAGCATTTATGAAGACTACAGGGTGGATTCCCTGCTCTGGGCCGATGATGACCTTTACGGCTGGCTGCACAAGAACAAAAAGGCGGACGGCACATCCTACAGCCTCGACAGGGACGGCCTGAGAATCTACACCACCATAAACTACAAGATGCAGCAGTATGCGGAAGAAGCCGTGGCAGAGCATCTGGGGCAGGATTTGCAGAACAGTTTCTGGCGGGATCTGCGCTGGAAGACCAACAAGCCGTTTTCCGACGATGTGGACAAGGCCACTGTCGACCGCCTGATGTCCCAGGCCCGCAGATGGAGCGACAGATACAGGATGATGAAGGCCAGGGGGGCATCCGAGCAGGAAATCCTGCGGAGTTTCAGGGAAAAGGTGAATATGAGGGTCTTCTCCTGGAAGGGCAAGGGCTACATCGACACGCTTATGACTCCGGATGACTCCATCAAATATTACAAGTCGCATCTGCGTGCCGGCTTCATAGCCATTGAGCCGGAGACCGGGCATGTGAAGGCATACGTCGGCGGCCCGGACTACAGGTATTTCAAATATGACAATGTCCGTCAGGGCAAACGCCAGGTAGGTTCGACCATCAAGCCGTTCCTTTACACGCTGGCTATGCAGGAGGGAATGTCCCCCTGCGACAGGGTCGTGAATGTGCCGCAGACCTTTATCGTCGGCGACGACACCTGGACGCCTAAAAGTACCGACCGGGATGAATGGATAGGACAGACCGTCACTCTCAAATGGGGGCTGACCAAGAGCAGCAACAACATTTCAGCATACCTCAT
>CASFLY010000055.1 GCA_949295645.1 uncultured Bacteroidales bacterium
AAATAACGTGAGTTCGACGAATTTCAACTTGTTGAAAGTCATCGAACTACCTTTGAAGGAGCAGAACAGAGTTCTGCGACGAGCCCCCAGCGAGGGGGCGAATGGGGGTGGCGCCCCTTGAAAAGGGGCTGTCGCCACAGCGACTGGGGTTTAAGAAAATTGGATTTCGAAGAAATCCGTAACGACGGTTCGACGAATTCCCTGGCCCTGAACAAAATAAATTCGTCGAACTGACGTTAAATTATGCTTGTCAGACTATACAAGAAGGACAATGACCCGGAAATACTGGGCAGGATTACGGATATTCTGGAAGACGGTGGCATCATCATCTATCCTACGGATACGATGTATGCCATCGGCTGCCACGCACTGAAAGAACGTGCCGTGGAAAAAATTTGCAGGATAAAAGGGGTTGACCCCAAGAAGAACAACCTTTCCATCATCTGCTACGATCTCAGCGAGATAAGCAGATATGCAAGGATGGACAATTCCACGTTCAAACTGATGAAAAGGAATCTGCCCGGACCTTTTACCTTCATCCTGGAGGGGACATCGAGACTCCCGAAAATTTTCCGGAGCAGGAAAGAGGTCGGCATAAGAATGCCGGACAATCCCGTCATCCGGGAAATCGTCCGGCAACTCGAAGCTCCTGTTATGACCGCTACCCTTCCATACGATGAAAGCGAGGAAGATCCGGGCTATGCCACGGATCCCGGGCTCATCGACGAGAAGTGGGGAAAATCCGTAGACCTTGTCATCGACGGAGGGCCCGGCACCCTCTCCCTCTCAACAGTCGTCGACTGCACCTCCCCCGACCCCGTCATTCTCCGCCAGGGCCTCGGCACCCTCCTCTGAACGCAACGCCGCAGTGGTGAAGTTCGCGGGAGTTTACCATCAGGCAGATTTCTCCATTCCGGACTTCGTCCTCCAGTCGAAATGACAATGCCCGAATCCTGCCGGCAACGCCGCAGTGTACCCGTTATCGGAATAGCAGCCCGCCGGTGTGGCAGAATGGGTGCAATGCAAGACGCCAAGGGTGAGGGTGACGGGAGTTTACTTCCGTAAATGACCGAACCCGAATCCCGCCGGCAACGCCGCAGTGTACCCGTTATCCCGCACCGGATTTAGTATTGGTCCCAGGACTTTATCTGTATATCCTCCAACTTCACACTGCAAAACGCCCTTATAAACGCCGTCGCCAGCCTTGCATTCGTAATCAGAGGTATGTTGAAGTCTATGGCAGCACGCCTGATCTTGTAGCCGTTGTCGAGCTCGACCTTGGTAAAGTTCTTAGGGATGTTGACCACGAGATCGATTTCTTTGTCCTGAAGCATTTTCAATGCCGATTCGAACTGGGATGCCAGCAATTGGTCCTCGCATTCGCTCGGCCAAAGGACACGGGTGGCTGACACTTCGTTTTCCACAAGGTACCTGTATGTGCCGGCCGTTGCGTATATTGTGTATCCGTTGGCAGCCAGGAGACGGCAGGCAGTAAGCAGATCGGCTTTCTGCAGGGCGTCGCCGGAAGATACCAGAACGTTTTTCTCAGGGATCCTGTACCCGACCGAAAGGATCGACTTCAGCAGAGCTTCATTGAAATCATCTCCTATACAGCCCACCTCACCGGTAGATGCCATATCCACTCCGAGTATAGGGTCCGCCTGATGCAGACGGGAGAATGAGAACTGGGAGGCCTTGATGCCGACATAGTCCAGATCGAAGGCGCTCTTGTGAGGTGCGGCAGGCTTCATCCCGAGCATCACCTTGGTAGCCAGTTCGATAAGATTTATCTTCAGAATCTTTGAGACGAACGGGAAACTCCTCGATGCCCTGAGGTTGCACTCTATGACCTTGATTTCGTTTTCCTTGGCAAGGAACTGTATGTTGAACGGTCCGGAAATCTCGAGGGCGGCAGCTATCTTCTTGGCTATCTTCTTGATGCGGCGGACAGTCTCTATGTACAGCTTCTGCGGCGGGAACTGTATGGTAGCGTCTCCCGAGTGCACGCCAGCAAATTCTACATGTTCCGAAATGGCATACGCTATGATTTCACCGGCATCCGCCACTGCATCGAATTCGATTTCCTTGCAGCGCTGCATGAATTCGCTCACCACCACCGGATGTTTTTTGGAAACCTCCGCAGCAAGTGACAGGAAACGTTTAAGTTCGTCTTCATTGTAGCAGACATTCATGGCTGCACCCGAAAGCACGTATGAAGGGCGCACCAGCACCGGATAGCCTACCGTTGCCACGAACTCGTGCACATCATCGAGGGTCGTCAGCTCCCTCCATTTAGGCTGGTCGATGCCGAGAGCATCCACTATGGAAGAGAATTTGTGCCTGTCCTCCGCCTTGTCGATGCTCGTAGCCTTGGTTCCAAGGATATTGACCCCGCTTCTGTCGAGTCTCAAGGCCAGGTTGTTAGGTATCTGGCCTCCTACGGACACCACCAGTCCGTACGGCTGCTCCAGCTCGTAGATGTCCATTACCCTTTCGAACGTCAGTTCGTCGAAATACAGGCGGTCGCTCATATCGTAGTCCGTGGAAACCGTTTCGGGGTTGTAGTTTATCATAACTCCCCTGTAACCCTGCTCCCTTATAGTCTGCAAGGCATTCACCGAACACCAGTCGAACTCTACGGACGAACCGATACGGTACGCACCCGACCCGAGGACGATCACGGACTTGTGGTCGTGCAGATAATTGACATCGTTGAAATTGCCGTTGTAGGTAAGATAGAGGTAATTCGTGGCCGCAGGGAACTCGGCAGCCAGCGTATCTATCTGTTTCACGCAAGGCACGATGCCATGCGACTTTCTGAATTCCCTTACAAGATTCTGGGCATCTTCGCTGTCGATTTTGTCCTTGTACAGTGCCCGGCCTATCTGGAAGTCCGAAAAGCCCTGCTTCTTAGCCGTCTTCAGAAGCTCCAGCGGCATCTCTTCGCAATTGCCGTAAGCCAGCATCTCGTTGTATGTGGAGACTATCCGGGCGAGCTTGTCGAGGAACCACCTGTCTATCTTCGTCAGGTCATGTATCTGATCCACGGTATAGCCGGCACGCATTGCCTTGGATATCACGAATATCCTGTTGTCTGTCGGCTCCTTGAGCGCCTCGTCTATGTCATCGACCTTGAGTTCCTTGTTCCCGACAAAACCATGTGCGCCCTGGCCGATCATTCTGAGACCTTTCTGGATGGCCTCCTCGAAACTGCGGCCTATGGACATCACCTCGCCGACACTCTTCATACTCGAACCGATCTTTCTCGAAACCCCGTGGAACTTGCTCAGATCCCAGCGTGGAATCTTGCAGACAATATAGTCGATGGCCGGTTCGAAAAATGCCGGAGTGACCTTCGTTACCGAATTTTTCAGATCGAACAGTCCGTAGCCGAGCCCCAGTTTGGCCGCCACGAACGCGAGAGGGTAGCCTGTGGCCTTGGATGCGAGAGCGGATGAACGGCTGAGCCGTGCATTTACCTCTATTACCCTGTATTCCATCGAGTTCGGATCATAGGCAAACTGTACGTTGCATTCTCCTACGATGCCTACATGACGTACTATCTTTATCGCCAGGTCACGGAGATACTCAACATCGTCGTTGTCCAAAGTCTGGCAGGGAGCCACCACGATACTCTCTCCCGTATGGATTCCGAGCGGGTCGAAATTCTCCATGTTGCAGACAGTGATACAGTTGTCATACTTGTCCCTGACTACCTCGTATTCGATTTCCTTCCAGCCCTTGAGCGACTTCTCCACGAGAACCTGAGGCGAGAAGGAGAACGCTTTTTCAGCCACGTCGAACAGCTGCTCCTCGTTGTCGCAGAACCCGGAACCGAGTCCGCCAAGAGCGTATGCCGCACGCAGGATCACAGGATAGCCGAGCTCCTGGGCTGCTGCACGCGCCTGTTCTATGGACTCCGTCGCATGAGACTTGATGGTCTTGATGTCTATCTGGTCGAGCTTTTCGATGAAAAGTTCCCTGTCTTCAGTGTCTATGATAGCCTGCACGGGCGTTCCGAGCACCTTTACGTTGTACTTTTCAAGCACTCCCGACTTGTACAGTTCCACACCGCAGTTCAGTGCTGTCTGCCCGCCGAATGCGAGCAGGATACCCTGCGGGGCCTCTTTTTTGATGACTTTCTCCACAAAATACGGAGTGACAGGCAAAAAATAGATCTTGTCGGCGACCTTGTCCGAAGTCTGAACGGTAGCGATGTTCGGATTTATGAGCACTGTCTCGATGCCCTCCTCCTTCATAGCCTTCAAGGCCTGTGAACCGGAATAATCGAACTCGCCGGCCTCGCCGATTTTCAAGGCACCTGAGCCGAGAAGCAATACTTTCTTTATTTCGTTGTCTATCATTGTCGTGAGATTATATGTTTGACTGTCTGTATCCTGCATTAAAGTTTTCTCAAAAACTCATCGAAAAGGAATTCCGTATCGGTAGGGCCGCTCGAGGCCTCCGGATGGAACTGTGAAGAAAAGAAAGGTTTGGTCTTGTGCCTGATCCCCTCGTTCGTGCCGTCATTCATATTGACGAAATAAGGCTCCCAGTCCTTTCCGAGGGTATCGCTGTCCACAGCATAGCCGTGGTTCTGGGATGTCACGAAGCATTTGTTCGATCCGACCATTCTCACAGGCTGGTTGTGGCTCCTGTGGCCGTATTTCAGCTTGTATGTTCTGGCTCCGGCAGCCCTGCTCAGAAGCTGGTTTCCCATACAGATGCCGAAAATAGGCTTGTCCTTGGTCATCGCTTCCTGTATGTGCCGCACCGTAATGTCGCAGAACTCCGGATTCCCCGGGCCGTTCGAAATGAAAAGCCCGTCGTAGTCGATGGTGTTGAAGTCGTAATCCCACGGTACCCTGATGATTTCCACGTCACGCGAGAGAAAACACCTTAATATATTATGTTTCACTCCGCAGTCGACAAGTACGATTTTCTTGCTTCCGTGTCCGTAACGGATCACCTCCTTGCAGCTGACCACGGCTACCTGATTCTCTTTGTTCGGATCCGGAACCGGGAAATCCCTGACCTGTCCCTCGGGAACGATGATGCCGAGCATTGCACCATTGTCTCTGAGCACCTTGGTAAGTTCACGCGTATCTATGCCGTAAATTCCCGGCACCTTATGTTTTTTAAGCCATTCCCCGAGGCTCGTCGCAGCGTTCCAGTGGCTGTAATCCTCTGAGTAATCGGAGACTATGAGGCCTCTGACATAAATGCCGTCGGACTCCATGAATTTGGATATGCCGTTTTCATCGAAGCCTTCTTCGGGAATGCCGTAGTTTCCGACTATCGGATATGTGATACACAGAATCTGACCGGAATAAGACGGGTCGGTGAGACTTTCGGTGTAGCCTACCATAGCCGTAGAAAAGACTACTTCACCATCGCAGGGACCGTTGTAGCCGAAGGAATATCCGTGGAATTCCATTCCGTTTTCCAACTTGAGAGTAGCGCGAATTTTCTGCTCCATTATCTGAATGTTTTAGAATGCTTAAAATCAGGCGAAAATAATATAAATCATGCAAAATCCCCAAAAAAATTGCTGTTTTCGGAAAAAACAGCAATTCGGGAATCCTTATCTCATCGAAGCTATGGCCGCGGCCGGGTCATCCGCCCCGAATACCGCACTGCCCGCAACTAAGATATCAGCCCCGGCAGACTTCAGGGCGGCAGCGTTTTTCCCGGACACTCCCCCGTCGACTTCTATAAGACAGTCAAGTCCCCTGCTCCGTATCTCGTTCCTGACCGTCTCTATCCTGGAATAGGTGGTTTCAATGAATTTCTGTCCTCCGAAACCGGCAAAGACCGACATTATCAAGACGAAGTCGCACTCGGACAGATACGGGAAAAGAGACTCGGCCGGAATGTCCGGATTTATCGCGATGCCCGCCTTCATCCCGCACTTGCGAATCATCCCCAGCGCCGCAGAAGGGTCTTCGGAAGCATTCAGGTGGAAACTCAGCATGGAAGCCCCGGCCTCTGCGAAGCGTTCTATGTATTTTTCCGGACTGACTATCATCAGGTGGGCATCCAGCGGCTTCCGGGCGATGGAAGCTATGGCACGGACGACGGGAAAGCCGTACGAGATGTTCGGCACGAACACTCCGTCCATAATGTCCAGATGGAAGAGATCCGCATGTCCGTTCACGAGCCGCACATCCTTTTCGAGGTGCAGGAAATCCGCGGAAAGCATCGAGGGGGCTATCTGTGTCATAATCGAATGTGTGTAATCACGTCTGTCAGCAGGGCCACGAACCTGTCCAGAGAAGCCAGTTCAAGCCGTTCGCCAGGTGCATGCACCCCGCGGAGGGTAGGCCCGAAGGATATCATATCGAGGTCGGGATAGATGTCGAGGAAGAGTCCGCATTCAAGCCCTGCATGAATGGCCCTCACGACCGGCTCCACCCCGAAGAGTCTCCTGTAGGATGCCACACAGGTTTTCAGAACGGGAGAATCCATATCAGGCTTCCATCCCGGATACTCCGATTCGTGGGTAACCTCGGCACCGGCAAGACGGAACACGGCCTCTACCTTCAGCCCGGCGGCACGTCTTTCCGATGTCACGGAGCTCCGCTGGCTGGTCCCCACCCGGATCTCTCCTTTCCCGGTCATCTTCACTGAAGCCAGATTTGTAGAAGTCTCTACCAGTCCCGGAATGTCCCCGCTCATAGCCAGGACTCCGTGCGGTGCGGCGAAAAGAGATGCCGTCAGCGCCTGCGCCACGGCCGGCTCCACCGCCATGGAACCGTCTCCGGTCTCTCCGAGCAGCCGGCAGTCTACGGAGATGTCCGGATCGCCTGCAGAATATTCCGCTTTCAGGTCCGCCGCAAATGAAGCCGCCTTCTCCTGGAGTTCCCGCGTGTCCGCCACTGCTATTACGGCTTCGGCCTCCCGGGCAATGGCGTTCCTCTTGTTCCCGCCACTGATGCTGACCAAAGCCGCATACGGACAGGAGGTATAGAGGAACCTCGCCAGAAGCTGGACGGCATTGGCCCTGCCCTTGTCTATGTCATCTCCGCTATGTCCTCCGATTCCGTTGAAGATACGGACAGAGGCCAGTTTCAGCCCGGCCGCGAGAGGCACTTCCCTGTACCGGAAAAGCGCCGTCGTATCCAATCCTCCCGCACAGCCCACAAAAAGCTCCCCTTCGTCTTCGGAGTCCAGGTTTATCAGGACCTTGCCCGTAATGAATCCCGGCTTCAGGGCCTTGGCCCCGTCCAGTCCGGTCTCCTCGGAGACGGTGAACAGGCACTCTATGCGCCCCGTATCGAGTCCGCTTTCCAGAACGGCGAGCTGGGCAGCCATCCCTATGCCGCAATCGGCACCGAGCGTGGTGTCCTTGGCTATCATCCAGCCGTCTTCTATCACATATTTTATAGGATCCTTCGAAAAGTCGTGCTCCACTCCGGAATTTTTCTCGCAGACCATATCGGAATGGCTCTGCAGCACTATCACCGGACTGTTTTCACGGCCGGGAGAGGCAGGCTTGACTATAACGACATTTCCCGCCTCATCCGTCCGGCATTCAAGAGAACGCTCCCTGGCGAAATTCTGCAGGAAAGCAATGATCTGCTCCTCATGACCGGATTCTCTCGGAATCTCCGTAATCCTGCGGAACAGATTCAACACTTTTTCGGAATTCATATCTGATTGGTTTATCCTCTGGACGGAACCAGCATCTTTTCTATATCGGAAACGTATTGGCGGAAGGTCTTGTCTATGCTCATCAGATCCTGAACAGTGGCACAGGCGTGGAGGACAGTCGAATGGTCCTTGCCTCCTATCTCCGAACCGATGGTTGACAACGAGCACTTCAGCAGATTCCGGCTCATATACATAGCTATCTGCCGGGCCTGGACTATCTGCCGCTTGCGGGATTTCGACAGGAGGTTGTCCATCGTGATGTTGAAGTACTGGCAGACGGCCTTCTGCACCTTGTCGATGGAAATATCGTTCTTTTGCTCGCCCACTATCTTTCTGGTAATCTGCTCTGCAAGCTCTACAGTGATCTCCCTGTGGTTGAAAGTGGCATTGGCGACAAGCGAAATCAGAGCCCCTTCCAGCTCCCTGAAATTCGACGTGATGCGGCTTGCAAGGAAGATGAGCACATCATCGCTCAGCTTTACCCCCTCCCTGAAACTGCGAGACTTCAGCATGGAAAGCCTCGTGGCGAAATCCGGCTTCTGGAGTTCTACGGAAAGCCCCCACTTCAGCCTCGACAACAGCCTTTCCTCGAAATTCTGCAAATCGACAGGCGGCCTGTCGGATGTAAAGATAAGCTGCTTTCCGTTCTGGTGCAGATGGTTGAATATCTGGAAAAACGCATTCTGCGTCCCGGGTGCCGACATATCCTGGATATCGTCTATTATCAGGACATCCATCTTCATATAGAACGCGAGGAAATCCGTAAGGTTGTTCTTCACGTTCACGGCCTCCATAAACTGCGTCTTGAAGCGGCTGGCAGGCACATAGAGAACCACCAGTTCCGGATACTTCTCCTTGATGGCGATACCGATAGCCTGTGCGATATGAGTCTTACCGAGGCCAGGGCCTCCGAAAAGGAACAGAGGGTTGAACGCGGTCTTGCCGGGATATCTGGCAATGCTCTCCCCCGCCGTGATCCCCATCTTGTTGCATTCGCCGATGGCAAGGTTCGCAAAACAGTAGTTCGGGTTCAGCTGGGTATTTACCTTCACTCTCTGGAGCCCCGGAATGACGAACGGGTTCGGGCTTCCGGACTGCCTGTATGTAGGGACGGTAATCGGCTTGTTTTCAGGAGTATTGCACTGCGCGGCAGGATACTCCATAGGAGGCTGCACCCTGACCGGGGACACCTGATAGACAAGCCTGGCATCGGCGCCGATTTCCTTCTTCAGAGTCTTTTTCAGTACGTCGAGATAATATTCCTCGAGATACTCCCGGAAAAATTCGGAAGGCACGCTTACAGTCAGAACCCCGCTGTCGAAAGAGACCGGAGAGATCGGCTTGAACCAGGTTTCGAAAGCCCTCGGATTTACGATCTGCTCTATCATTTTCAGGCAGCGGTTCCAGATCAATATGTGCGTATCTTGAGACATCTGTGGAAATCTTCAGTTCGGTCAGTCTTGTCGGAAACCGGACACAAAGATGAGGAAAAATATTTTAGAAAAATATTCTTTTTCTATTGTTTATTATCTTTTTTTTACATCTAAACGTTTAGCGTTTTCCCAAACGGGTAGGTCTATAAAATACAGATTATAAACAATTTACATCTTAACATTTTGTTAATATCGTTGACAGATACGCTTTTATGTATTTTGAATTATTCCAAATTGAGTTTTGAAGGCATATCGCGGAACGATGGCGTCAGAACACGGAAATGCGGAGATATTTCTTCGGATTTTCCTCTATTTTCCGTACAAGTCTGTCGATGCCAGTCAGCAGAGAATCCAAGGATTCATAGACGGAATTTTCGTTGATAAGTTTTCCGACCGTACCCTCGCTGTCCTGGATCTTCAAAAGAAGGGCATTCAGATTTTCCACAAGCCCTTTGAAGTCGGCCTCGTCGAGTTTCCTGGCGGCACTGCCGATTTCCGTCATTGCGGAATCGGCTTTTTCCCCTACACTGCCCAGTTCGGCGGAAAAGGAAGCGAGATTTTCAAGAATGTCCTCTATTTCGGACGATTTTCCTCCGAGAGTGGCGGCAATGCCTTCCACCTCCCTTATCGTCCCGTCCAGATGCAGCATTATGCTCCGGAGCGAAGCCCTGTTCTCCTCCGAAAGGGCCAGGTTCAGGTTCAGAAGGGCGCTGTCGAGGTTCTCGAGGACTTCCACACCCTTGCTTATCAGCGGTTCGATGCCCGAAGCCATGGATGAAAGCATGTCCGGCGACACGGACGGTTCCAGATACGCCCCGTCCGCAGCCGCGCTGTCGGATTCTCCCAATTCTATCCGCACGGCCTTGCCTCCCATCAGGTCTGCACTGTAAATGGTCATTTTCGAATCATCGGGAACCGGGAAATCCCTGGATACGGAACAGATGACATTGAACCCCTGCCTCTCCGTGTCGTAAGCGACTTCCGACACGGCCCCCGCCTTGTATCCCTTTATATAGACCGGTGAAGCAGGCAGCAGTCCCTGTACATCCTCGTAAAAGGAAACTATCTCATACTCCTTGTTGAAAAGGTCCTTCCCCCTGAGGAAATTTATGACAAAAAAGGCGGCAACCATCACTACTATTGCCAGAATCCCTATTTTAAGTTCTTTCTTCAACATAAACGGCAACGTCCGCAGACGACATTAAATTCGACAATCGGCCCAAGGCCATTACACCGGGGTCATTACAGCGCTGACACCACCCCGTTCCCGATTTTCACCGGGAACGATCCGGGGAATGCCCTCCTGGTTTTCCTGTAAAGGGCACGCGCCTCCTCCGCCGATGACACCTTTATTATATATTTATACATTTTTCCCGACTTTACCGCTACGGCATCATAGCCCTTGAAGGCCTTATCCCCTTTCCCGAGCTCTCTGCTCAGGACGAAAATCTGGACGCCGTATTCCACGCTTCCCTGCGACACCCTGCTGCCGCCCTTCCCGGACGTCAGTTCTCCCCGGCTGTCCGGCTCCGCCAAGGTCTCGTAGTCCAGGCTGGCATCGTATTTCACCTTGAAACTCCTGAACGCATCGAAAAGCCGGGTCGCTATCTCCGTCCTGCCGGCAGAGGAATTCAGAATCTTCTGGTCGGACGCATTGGACATGAAGCCCACTTCGACGAGGACGGCAGGCATCTTGGTGCTCCACAAGACCCAGAACGGATCCTGAGACACTCCCCTGCTATGCTTCACCGGGCCCTTCGCCATCTCCCTGTCGGCCTCCGCCGCAAAGGTCAGGCTCTGCTCGTAGAACGCGTTCTGCATCAGGTTGAAAAAGATGAAAGACTCCGGATCATTCGGGTCGAATCCCTGATAATCCGTAGTATAGTCTTCTTCGAGCATTATCACTGAATTTTCCCTGCGGCAGACATCCATATTCGACGACAGCTTGTCGTACCCGAGGATATGGGTGGAAAATCCGTGGGCCTGGGACGAACCTGCCGCATTCACGTGTATTGAGATGAAAAGATTGGCATTATTTCTGTTGGCAATCGCCGCCCTGTTGTTCAGAGTCACATAAACGTCGGTGGACCTGGTGTAGATGACTTTTACATCGGGATACGCCGCCGAAATTTTAGCCCCGAGTTTTTTCGCTATGTCGAGATTGATATTCTTTTCCTGCACGCGCCCGTCCCTGCTGACACATCCGGGATCTTTTCCGCCATGCCCGGCATCGATGACTACCGTCTTGAGTTTCAGGCCGGTATTTTCCGCAGTCGCCGGATGCCGGGCAACAGCCATGAGAAGCAGCACAAGAATGATTCCGCATGTATGTCGTAAAGCCTTCATTCGACAGCTATCATTTGGTAATATTTGAAATTAGTTATAAATTTGCGGCCTGTCCGCCTTGCAAAAATATGAATTTTTGCTGAATATAGAAGATATTTAATGTCACAATATAGCTCAGGTCCATTGAACGGAAAAAAGGATAAACTGTTGCTGGCCGTGATCGTGCTGATGATCCTAAGTTCATTTACGGTCTCGTCCCAGGATGACAGAAGATCCCGCCGTAACCGCCAGAGGGCGGAAAGGGCCGAGCGTATAGAAAACAGGAAAGACACTCTTCCGACGATAAGCGACACCATAAGCGCGGTCGACGATTCCCTGCAGGCCGTGCTCGATTCCACGGCACTGGCCGACTCCATAGCAAGACAGGACTCTATTGCACTGCTGGAAAAAAGCTCTCTCGACGTACCGGCCTACACTACGGCCAGGGACTCCATCATAGAAGACTTCACCGACGGGAAAAGGATGATCTACTACTACGGGGACGTGAAGGTCAAATACGAGAATATGGAGCTGACCGCCGACTATATGGAATACGACATCCAGACAAAGACGGTATATGCCAGGGGCACGAAAGACTCGACTGGGCTCATCACCGGAATGCCTACGATGACGCAGGGCGACAAGACCTACACGATGGAGGAGCTGAGGTACAATTTCGACACGGGGAAAGCCCGTATCAGCAATATGGTGACCCAGGAACAGGACGGAATCCTTCACGGGAAGAACATCAAAATGATGCCCGACAAGTCCATCAACGTCACTAACGGAAAATACACGGTCTGCGATGCCGAACATCCGCACTACTATCTGCACCTGACGGCCGCGAAAGTGATGACCAAGCCGTCCCAGAAGACAGTCTTCGGTCCGGCGTATCCTGTCATCGAGGATGTGCCTCTGTTTCCGGTCATCCTGCCTTTCGGCTTCATTCCGAAAAGGCCGGACAGGGCTACAGGCCTGCTGATGCCTACTTTCGGGGAAGAGGCTGCCCGCGGTTTCTACCTCAGGGACGCCGGAATGTATTTCGTCATCGGAGACTATTTCGACATATCCGTGACCGGAGACATATACACCCTCGGCTCGTGGGCCGCTCAGCTGGACTCGAGATACAAGGTGAACTACAAGTGTTCCGGTAACTTCTCCATCACCTATTCAAACGACCAGACAGGGGAAAAAGGAAGTACGGACTTCTACCAGACCAGGAACTTCGGCGTCAGATGGAGCCATTCCCAGGATGCGAAGGCCCGCCCCGGGACCTCCTTCAGCGCATCAGTGAACTTCTCCAGCCCGTCGAACAGCAGATACAACTCCACCTCGGTGGACGAGGCCCTGCAGAACCAGATTTCTTCGTCCATATCCTACTCGAAGAACTGGAACGGGAAATTCAACCTTTCCCTCAACGCCCTGCACAACCAGAACTCGATAGACAGTTCGTATTCGTTCACCCTGCCTAACCTCACTTTCTCGGTGAGCCGATTCTATCCTTTCAAGCGCAAGAACAGGGTCGGAAAGGAGCGTTTCTACGAAAAATTCTCTCTCAGCTACAATACGACACTGCAGAACAAGATAAATTTCAAGGCTTCGGAATTCAACCAGCCGGGCTTCCTGAACAAATTCCAGAACGGTATGACCCACAGTTTCAGCATCGGCCTGCCGGATTTCTCGCTGTTCAAGTACATAAACTTCACTCCGAGCATCAGCTACGGGATGAACTGGTTTTTCCGGGCCACCGAACAGGCATATAACCCGGATACAAACGAGATCGACGAAATCGAAGGCGGGCAGTTCAGCAAGTTCGGGGCGACGCACACCTATTCGGGGAGCATCTCGGCCAGCACCAGGCTCTACGGCCTTTTCAATTTCGGCAAACACCGGAAGATACAGGCGATCCGGCACGTCATTACCCCGTCGCTCTCCTTTTCATACAGTCCGGAAAAGGGTACGTACTTCAACGGATGGAGGTCATTCAACTATATCGACAAAAACGGAGAATTCAAGACCCACGAATATAACATCTATTCCGGACAGATCTATTCCCCGCCGTCCAAGGGCGAAACCGGGAGCATCAGCCTGTCTATCGGGAACAATCTTGAAGCCAAGGTCCGCGACCTGCGGGATACTACCGGGAAAGGAGAGAAAAAAATCAAGCTCATCGACCAGCTGACGCTCAGCACCAGCTACAACCTGCTCGCCGACTCCCTGAATCTCAGCAACATAAACCTGTCTATGTCGACTTCCGTATTCAACAAGATAGGTATCAGCGCAAGCATGGTCCTCGACCCTTACGCCATAGATTCGCAAGGAAACAGGTACAACAAGTTCAACGTCCAGACCCAGGGGTGGCTCAAGCCCGTAAGGCTTACAAGCGCCAACGCCTCCATTTCCTACTCGCTCTCCGGAGAGGGCAAGACGAACGGGAACGACGGCTCGGCACAGGCGGGAGGAAACCCGGCGAACTCGTACACGAAAATATATTACCATCCTATCACGGGAGAATACATCCCCGGGGGCTGGCTCTACTATATGAACCCCAACGCCCCGTGGTCCGTGAACTTCAACTATTCATACAGTTACAGCAGGTCTTACGATTACCTGGAGGAACAGCAACAGCTTATCACGAAACACCGCCACACACAGACCCTCGGAGTGTCCGGCAACGTGAAGCTCACCCCGGCCCTGTCGCTCCAGCTGTCCACGAACTTCGACATTATGGAATTCAAGATGTCCACGACCCAGTTGAGCGCGACGTACGACCTGCACTGTTTCAACATCACGTTCTCATGGATACCGAGCGGACAGTGGGAATCCTGGTCTTTCAAGATCGCGGCGAACGCTGCGGCCCTGTCCGATCTGCTGAGGTTCAAGAAGAGCACCAGCTACTGGGACAATTAGCCTTTTCTCCTCCGGAAACCGGCCCGAGGATATGCCCGAAGTCGATTTTATGGCGGAACTGTTGGAAATACAAAGGAAATTCCTAACTTTGCAGGGTCTTTGGGAAACGAAGTCTTCGGAAAACAGTCTTCAGATCTTCGGAAAATTCTTTGGAAAATTCCGCCCGACACATCTTTCACCATCCAGGAATACAATTGTTTTATATGCATAATATTTTCGATTTGAATGAAATGGACCTCGAACAGGTTCGTTCTGTGGCCAAGGAATTAGGCATACACGTTACAAAAAAAATGGAAAAAAAGGACATCGCCTATATGATTTTAGACAAGGAGGCGGCTATCAATGCACATACGGCACCCGAGAAACCGAAAAGGGGCAGGCCGAGGAAGCAGGCTGTACAGGAGGGCGCCGTAAAGGAGGCGGCTGCCAAGGCCGTGAAAGCAGCGAAAGCCGTTAAGGAAGAGGCAGATGCGCCGAAAAAGGAAGATACGGCTGCTGCACCGAATCCTGCCGAGCCTAAACGCAGAGGCAGAAAGCCCGTGAAGAAAGTCCTTGCGGAAACGGCAACACAGAATGAGACGGAGACTGCGGAAAGCGTTCAGGCACAGAATGTCGCCCCGCAGGAGAAAAAGAAGCCGGCAAACAGGAAACCGGCAGCGAAAGGACAGGAAGCCTCGAGGAAAAAGGACAACAATACCGCTGCCGTGGAAGAAAAGGCCGACGACAATGCCGTGAATACTGCAGGAAACAAGGCTGCGGCAAATTCCGCGGCCAAGGTGGAAACCGTATCCCAGCCGGCAGAAACAGCCAATGCCGGGAATGCCCAGGGACAGCCTGCCGCAACATCCAATAATACACAGCAGACACCTCCGGCCTATCCTCAGAACAACAGATACGGCCAGCAGGACAGAAGATACGATGACTACCAGAGACCGCAATACCATCAGAAAATAGAATTCGACGGTGTGGTCGAGGCCACGGGAGTCCTGGAAATAATGCCGGACGGCTACGGGTTCCTCCGTTCTTCCGACTACAACTACCTCAACTCCCCTGATGACATCTATGTATCCGTAGGCCAGATCAAAAGCAATGCACTTAAAACAGGAGACACGGTAACAGGAGAGATCAGGCCGCCGCGGGAAGGGGACAAATATTTCCCTCTTGTCAGAATAAAATATGTCAACGGACGCACTCCGGAATTCATCCGGGACAGAATCCCGTTCGATTTTCTCACACCTCTTTTCCCGAACGAGAAATTCAACCTTCTCGGGCATGGGCACAATGACCTGTCCTGCCGCGTAGTGGACATGTTCACCCCTATAGGCAAAGGGCAGAGAGGACTTATCGTGGCCCAGCCGAAAACCGGTAAGACCATGTTGCTCAAATCGATAGCCAATGCCATCGCAGACAACCATCCGGAGGTCTATATGATAGTCCTGCTGATCGACGAACGTCCGGAAGAGGTCACCGACATGGCCCGCAGCGTAAAGGCGGAAGTGGTTGCATCCACATTCGACGAACCGGCTGAAAAGCATGTCAAAGTGGCCAATATGGTACTGGAAAAGGCCAAAAGGTTAGTGGAATGCGGCCATGACGTGGTCATTTTCCTCGACTCCATCACCCGTCTCGCCCGCGCATACAACACTGTACAGCCGGCATCCGGGAAAGTGCTTTCAGGCGGTGTGGACGCAAATGCCCTCCACAGACCGAAGAGGTTCTTCGGAGCGGCCAGGAACATCGAAAACGGAGGTTCGCTGACCATCCTCGCCACGGCGCTTACAGACACGGGCTCCAAGATGGACGATGTGATCTTCGAAGAATTCAAGGGTACGGGCAATATGGAGCTCCAGCTCGACAGAAAGCTTGCAAACAAACGCATATTCCCGGCAGTGGACGTGACTATGAGCAGCACCCGCCGCGATGACCTGCTCTACACGCAGGAGCAAAGCAACCGGATCTGGATACTCAGGAACTACCTTGCCGATATGAATTCCGTGGAAGCTATGGAATTCCTGAAAGACAGGCTCGAAAAAACCGTATCCAATGAAGAATTTTTCGCTACGATGAATGGAATTCAATAGATATTCCCGGCATTACGGGCCTTTGGCAAGTCTCGGCCTGCCTATTATCATCGGCCAGTTGGGAATCATTCTCGTCAGTTTCGCCGACACTATGATGGTCGGGCATTACAGGACGGAAGATCTGGCGGCAGCGAGTTTTGTAAACAACATCTTCAACCTCGTCATCATCTTTTCGACGGGGTTTTCATACGGACTGACCCCGATAGTCGGACGCCTTTTCGGCAAGTCCGACTTTTTCGGTGTCGGCAAGGTGCTGAAAAACAGCCTTGCGGCAAATGCCTTGACAGGAGTGCTCCTGGTCTTGCTGATGACTGCTGTCTATCTCAATGTGGACAGGCTCGGCCAGCCGGAAGAACTTCTGCCGCTGATCCGGCCATACTACATCGTCCTGCTGGTTTCCCTTCTGCCCATTCTGCTGTTCAACGCCTTCAAACAGTTTGCGGACGGGATTACCGACACGCTGACCCCTATGTGGATACTGCTCGCAGGCAACGCCGTCAACATTTTCGGCAACTGGTGCCTGATATTCGGGAAGATGGGCTGTCCTGAAATGGGGCTGCTCGGAGCGGGAATCTCAACATTGGTTTCCCGGATTCTGACACTGGCGATATTTGTCTGCATCTTTTTCTTTTCTAAAAAATACGCCGCCTACAGAAAGGGATTCTCCGGAGGACATCTGAACAGGGCGGATTTTATGGCCTTGAACAGGCTCGGATGGCCTGTCGGGTTGCAGATGGGGATGGAAACGGGCTCATTCAGCCTTGCAACCATAATGGTGGGCTGGCTCGGGACTCTGGCCCTTGCCGCGCATCAGGTCATGCTGACGGTAGGACAGCTCGGTTTTATGCTGTATTACGGTATGGCTGCAGCCATTGCGGTCAGGACAAGCCATTTTCTCGGACAGGGCGACATTCGCAACGTAAGAGCTTCAGCCAATGCCGGATTCCAGTTGATTCTGATGATGGCCGCAATAGTGTCGGTCGGAATCTTCTCTTTCAGGGACAGCATAGGAAAACTTTTTTCAGAAAATACGGAGGTGGCCGCAATGGTCGCCCAGATCGTGATACCATTCATCATTTACCAGTTCGGTGACGGGATGCAGTGTGCCTATTCGAATGCCCTCAGGGGGATTTCAGATGTAAAGCCTGTGGTAGTCATAGCATTCATCGCCTATTTTCTCGTCTCCCTCCCTTCCGGATACGTTTTCGCTTTTGTCTGCGACCTCGGGCTTACCGGAATCTGGATGTCATTCCCTCTCGGCCTTACGACTGCCGGAGTACTGTACTGGCTCCGCTTCCACAGGTCAGTGAAACGACTATAAAAAAAATGAGAATCGACACTCACGTGCAGACCCTCATACTAACCACATAATTAATAACACTAAAACTAATAACCAACATGCTGTAAGTGTCTTGGATCACACTTGACCAGCACGACCGTAATCTTACAATAAGCGTGCCAAAGTTCTTCTGAATCTCAGAAAATACAGCAGGCCTGCTGTCGTAAGTCCGAGAGGGAATGACATCCAGATTCCCGTCAGCCCCCATCCGCACACGAAACCGAATATATATCCTGCCGGAAGCGATACCAGGAAATAAGCGATGAAAGCTATCAGTACCACAGGCTTGACATCTGAAATACCCCTGAGCGCATTCGAGTATGCACACTGCATGCCGTCACCGAACTGGTATATGATGAACGGGATCACCAGCTGCGAGACTATGGCCGCCACTTCCATGTTTTCTGAAAAAAGTCCGCCTATACTGTTCCGGAAAGCGAAGATTCCGGTCGATACTACTGCTGCCATTATCAGGATCAGCTGGAATCCTGCAGTGGCCGAATCCCTGACATTCCTGACATCGCCCTGTCCGAGAAAGTGACTGGTCCTCACGGCTATGGCAGCTGCCATTCCGTAATAAAGCATGAAACCAAGCTGTCCTACCGTAAGCATCACCTGATGTGCTGCCAGCGAGAGGGTGCCCAGCCAACCGACCATGATGGTGGCCAGGCTGAATGAGCCGGTTTCCATCCCCATCTGCAGCCCCACCGGCCATCCGAGTCTGTTCAGTATCCTGAAATCTCGTCTGTTCACTTTGCCGCGGAGGAAACCTTCCCGGTATTGCGCATACTTTCCTGAAAAGAAGAATATGCAGGCAAATATCACCACGGTCAGTATCCTGGATATGAGAGTGGATATTCCGGCTCCGAGCAGTCCCATCTCCGGACAGCCAAGCTTTCCGAAAATCAGGCACCAGTTTCCGAAAATATTCACGATGTTACCGGCCAGGAGTATCCACATGGGGGTGAGGGTGTCCGTGATTCCGTCAGCGAACTGTTTGAATGCGTTGAACAGAAGAACCGGCAGAAGCGATGCCAGCAGCACCAGATAATAAGGCCTGATTAGAGGAAGAAGTTCGGCCGGCTGTCCGAGCTTGTCCACATTCAGGTACACGGCTGTCATTACCAGAACCAGAAGCACGGCTATCAGGGAATTGGCTGCCAGGCTGTTTTTCAGCATCCTGCCGACGCTCCTGAAATCCGACTTCCCGAAAAATCTTCCGACCACAGGGGTCAGACCATAGGAAAACCCCGTCGAAAATATGATGACGAGGTTGAAAACATTGTTTACGAAACTTGCGGCAGCCAGATCGCTGGTCCTGTAGTGTCCGACCATCATGGTGTCGGCGAAGCTTACCAGGATGATTCCCAGCTGTCCGATGATTATGGGCAGTCCGAGACTTGCCAGCTGTCCGTAATGCCGGAAATATTTACTGGATTCCATTCATCGTAGCGAAAAATTCCTCATTTGATGCGGTTTTCTCCAGGCGGTCTTTCAGGAATTCCATGGCCTCTACCGAGTTCATGTCGGCCAGATAGTTCCTCAGAATCCAGATCTTGTTGCTCTGCTCCTGGGTATAGAGAAGATCGTCCCTTCTGGTGCTGCTCAGTGTCACATCCACGGCCGGGAAGATGCGTTTGTTTGCCAGCTTCCTGTCAAGCTGGAGCTCCATGTTGCCTGTACCCTTGAATTCCTCGAATATTACGTCATCCATTTTCGAACCCGTATCTGTCAGCGCTGTGGCCAGAATCGTGAGCGATCCTCCGTTCTCGATGTTCCTGGCAGCTCCGAAAAACCTCTTCGGCTTGTGCAGTGCATTGGCGTCCACACCACCGGAAAGTACCTTGCCGGAAGCCGGCTGGACAGTATTGTATGCCCTGGCGAGACGGGTGATCGAATCCAGGAATATGACCACGTCATGTCCGCATTCCACCAGCCTCTTGGCCTTTTCCAGAACCATATTGGCTACTTTTACATGCTTTTCGGCAGGCTCGTCGAAAGTGGATGCCACCACTTCTGCCTTTACGCTCCTGGCCATGTCAGTCACCTCTTCTGGCCTTTCGTCTATGAGCAGCACGATCATGTACACCTCGGGATGGTTGTCCGCTATGGCATTGGCGATGGATTTCAGGAGCATGGTCTTACCGGTCTTAGGCTGGGCCACGATCAGTCCTCTCTGTCCTTTTCCGATAGGTGTGAACATGTCCACGACCCTGCATGACAGGTCGTTGTGGCCGTTGCCGATGAGCCTGAATTTTTCATCCGGGAAAAGCGGTGTCAGGAAGTCGAAAGGAATCCTGTCCCTTATGAATTCAGGAGACCTGCCGTTGACATACTTGATCCTGACAAGAGGGAAATATTTGTCACCCTCACGAGGCGGCTTGATTTCTCCTGTCACGGTATCTCCTGTCTTCAATGCATTGGTCTTGATCTGGTTTATCGATACATAAATGTCGTCAGGCGAATTCAGGTAGTTGTAGTCTGACGAGCGCAGGAATCCGTAGCCGTCAGGCATTATTTCCAGTACGCCCGTAGCTTCCACTACTCCCTCGAATTCTATTTTCTGCTGTGGCTGCGGTCTCTGGTGCTGGTATTGCTGAGGCTGGCCCTGGTACCTGTCCTGCGGCGTGAATCTCTCTCTGCCGTAGACAGGCTGTTCTTCGGCCGGAATGTTGTTTCTGCCATCATTCTCGGCCGGTGCAGGAAGATCGTTCACATTGACAATTTCCGCCCCTTCGGCAGGTCTCTGTATCCTGGCCCTCTTCTTCCTCTCATCCTGACGCGGCTGTTGTCCGCCTGCATTGTCCGTGTTGTTTTCCGGTTCGGCGGATTCCTTGTTTTCGACTTTATCTGCGGCAGTCTGCTCCGAAGCCTCCTGTACAGGTGCAGGCCTGTTTTCTGCAGGCTTTCTGCCTCTCCTCCTTTTTACAGGGCTGTCAGCATTGTCTCCTGTTTCGGGCCGTACAGTCTTCTGCTGTTCAGCCTGAACTGCCGTCTCTTGTGAATTTTCCTTTTTGGACGGCTTCCTTCCTCTGCTCTTTTTCTCTGCCGCAGGCTTGCTTCCGGCATTTTCATCCTGCTGCCGTGCTTCATTCTCTCCGGCGGAAAATGTAGAGGCCTCCTGCGTTTTCTGTTTTTTCGGTCTTCCCCTCTTCGGCTTCTCAGGAGCGTTCTGGGCATTCAGTGCCGCCTCCTTGTCCAGGATCATATATGCTATGTCCTTCTTCTCCATCTTCTTACCTACGTGAATGCCAAGCTCGTCCGCGATGGCCCGGATCTGTTCAAGATCCATTTCATTCAAATCGAAAATATTATGCATATAAAAAACGTTTCCTGATTAAAATATCTTTAAATGAAAAATTAAAATGAAATCCGGAAAACCCGGATTAAAAAGAAGTTTTTCCAAAGATTTCGCGAATATACACTATCGGATCGTAATTTCAAAATTATTTTGCCAAGATCTTTCACAAGATTATCCGCAAGTCCCGAAGCACCGCGAGAGAGTGACCGGATACCGTTTCCAGTCACCCTCCGGATGTCAGGACAGCTAATTGTCCCAGTAGCTGGTACTCTTCTTGAATCTCAGCAGATCAGACAGTGCGGCTGCATTTGCGGCTATCTTGAACGACCATGACTCCCACTTTCCGCTCGGAATCCAAGAGAAAGTGATGTTGAAGCAGTGCAGGTCATATGTCGCGCTCAGCTGTGTCGTTGTCATCCTGAAAGCCATGATATCGAAGTTCGTGGTGAGCTGCAGGGAAAGAGCCGGAGTCACTTTGACATTACCCGACACCCCCAGTGTCTGGGTATGCTTGTGATTCGTGATCAACTGGTCATTTGACCGCTGGTACGACCGGCTGTAACTGTAGGAATAATTGAAATTCACGGACCACGGGGCATTCGGATTCATATAGTACAGCCATCCGCCCGGAATGTATTCCCCGGTGATCGGATGATAGTATATCCTTGTGTAGTCGGATGCCGGGTTTCCTCCGGCCTGTGCGCTGCCGTCGTTACCGTTTATCTTTCCTTCCCCTGAAAGCGAATACGACACTGACGCACTCGCGTTCGTAAGTCTCAGAGGCTTTGTCCAGCCTTCGGTCTGGACATTGAACTTGTTGTATTTACGTCCGTTTTCATCGACGGCGTACGGGTCGAGGTTCACATTGGCACTGATGCCTACCTTCCCGAAGACGGAAGTGGACATGGAGATGCCGATGTTGCTCATATTCAGCGAATCGGCGAGGAAGTTCCATCCGGTATTCAATGTCAGCTGGTCGATGAGCTTTATTTTCTTTTCGCCTTTGCCTGTAGTATCCCGCAGATCACGGACCTTCGCTTCGAGATTGTTTCCGATCGACAGGTTCATCGAAGCTGTCTGTCCTTTCCCGGGAGGGGAGTACAGCTGTCCGGAGTAGATGTTGTAATCCTCCGTATGCGTGACTCCGGATCTGTCCGTATATGTCAGACTGCGCCATCCGTTGAAGTACTTGCCTTTTTCCGGACTGAACGAGAATGAGATGGACGGCGAAACCACATGCCTGATAGCCTGTATCTTGCGGTGTTTTCCGAAATTGAAAAGACCGTAAAGCCTCGTGTTCATGGAGAGACTTCCGGAGTAGGTGTGCGTGGCCCCGAATGTCCCGAACTGCTTTCCCTGGATTTCTTCCACCTGGTCTGTATCAGGATTGTACACCCTTTCCGTAGACCTGAAGAACCAGTTCATTCCGTAACTGATACTCGGCGTGAAGTTTATGTACTTCAAAAGCGTGAAGTTCGGCAGTCCTATCTGGAAACTGTGCGTCATACCGTTCTGGAACTTGTCCAGAAATCCCGGCTGGTTGAACTCCGAAGCCTTGAAATTGATCTTGTTCTGCAGCGTCGTGCTGTATCCCAGGGAGAACTGTTCGTAGAACCTTTCCTTGCCGACCCTGTTTTTCCTTTTGAACGGATAGAAACGGCTCACGGAGAAGGTCAGGTTAGGCAGGGTGAAAGAGTAGGAACTGTCTATCGAGTTCTGGCTGTGCAGGGCGTTGATGGACAGGTTGAACTTCCCGTTCCAGTTCTTCGAGTACGAAATGGAAGAAGAAATCTGGTTCTGCAACGCCTCCGTCACGGAAGTGGAGTTGTACCTGTTGTTCGACGGGCTGGAGAAGTTCACCGATGCGCTGAAAGATGTTCCGGGCCTCGCCTTGGAATCCTGCGAATGGCTCCATCTGACTCCGAAATTCCTCATCTGGTTGAAGTCTGAGCTTCCTTTTTCACCCGTCTGGTCATTCGAGTATGTGATGGAAAAGTTTCCCGTACACTTGTAGTTCACCTTGTATCGCGAATCCACCTGGGCGCTCCATGACCCCAGAGTGTAGATGTCTCCGGTAAGCGAGATGTCGAAATAGTCTCCGATCACGAAATACATGCCCGCGTCCCTGAGATAGAAGCCTCGTGCCGCCTCCTCTCCGAAAGTCGGCATCAGCAGACCTGTCGCCCTGTCAGGCCTTTTCGGGATGAACCCGAACGGCAATATCACCGGAAAAAGAGGTACGTCCTCGATGACCGGATATGCCGGCCCGAATACGGTTTTCTGCGATGGCCTGGTCATTACTTTCGCTGCTGTCAGATGCAGATAATAATGAGGATGTTCCGCATCGCAGACAGTGTATTTTCCTTTCGTGATGTTGATGGACTTGTCCGGCATCATCTTGATGTTCTTTCCATGAAGGATGCCGTCCTGCTCCTGGGTCACCATGTTGCTGATACGGGCTTTCCCCGAGTCGAAATTGTACCTCAGCTCTTCCATGGTATATGTCTTGTCACCCTGGGTCATGGTAGGCATCCCCGTGATCACTCCGGAAGTGTCTTTCGTGCCCCTGGCATATACGGTCTTGGTCTGGATATCGTATTCCATATAGTCTGCAGCCAGTTCCATGTTCCCGTATTTCACTTTCACGTCCCCGTAGTAGTAGATCATCCTCTTTCCGTCCGTGAAGTCTTCGACTATGGAATCCCTGGCGGTAGTGAACGCCGGCATATCCAGGGAACTCTTGCTCAGCATGTCCAGCGAGTCCTGCCTGGCTATGGAATCAGCCAGGGCGGTCGAATCGAGCACCGCCTGCATGGAATCGCTTATGGCCGGTATGGAGTCTGTCTGTGCTTCCTGCTGCTTGTCTCTGGCTTCTATCCTTTCAGCCCTCTGTCTGAGACGACGTGACCTCCTGTCATCCTGCGACGAGACAGTGAACGAGCTGAGAATAAGCAGAGCTATCACCGCGAAAAGCAGTTTGTCCCTGTTTCTGTGCAATTGACCTGAGTTATATTGTGACATTAAATCTCTCTAAATTCAGCAAAAAATTCATATTTTTGCAAACTGCAAAGTTATAACTATTTTCAAACAATACAAAATGCTTCCAGCCGAATGAAAACATTGCGATATATAGCCGGAACTGCTTTCATCATGTTTCTCTGTGCCGCTACGGCAGTTTCCGATGCTTTTGCGGCCGGTGACGACGCTCTCAGTCTCAGGACAGTGGTGATCGATGCCGGTCATGGCGGACACGATCCCGGGTGCGTCAGCCGCGACGGAAAGGTTTATGAGAAAAACATAAATCTCGACATAGCCCGCAAACTCGGAGCCAAGATATCGGCGGCATATCCGGATGTCAAGGTAGTCTACACCAGATCCACCGATGTTTTCGTGACCCTGAACAACAGGGCGGCGATAGCCAACAGAAATAATGCCAATCTCTTCATCTCGATACATGTCAATTCGGCGGAATCAACACAGGCGCACGGATTCTCGACACATATTCTCGGCAACGGTAAGCATGATCTCTTCTCGTCCAACATGGATGTCTGCCGGAGGGAGAACTCGGTGATCCTTCTTGAGGAGGACTACACTACGGATTATCAGGGATTCGATCCGAACGACCCTGAATCTTTCATATTTTTCAACCTGATGCAGAATGCATATTACGAGCAGAGCCTGACCTTCGCCGCTGATGCTGACAAGGAACTGGCGAAGGG
>CASFLY010000056.1 GCA_949295645.1 uncultured Bacteroidales bacterium
CGGAAACTGTCCTCTCATTACGTACATAGGGGCCCTGCTGACGAAGCCTCCGCTCAATACAAGGGCATCCGCCCCGCATTTCTGCAGCTCCTTCGCCACCTCTATACATTCGTCCACTTCCATGCCTCCCTTGAAGCCGTCGCGCGTGTTCATCTTCACGAATATCGCCACCTTGCCTTTCCCGGCATCTGTCACGGCCTTCATACAGCGGCGCATGAACCTCATCCTGTTTTCCAGCGACCCTCCGTATTCGTCCTTCCTGTGATTCGTGTACGGCGAAAGGAACTGGGAAATCAGGTATCCGTGACCGGCGTGGATCTCCACGGCGTCGAAACCGGCCTTTATGCTCAGCTCTACAGCCTTGCCGTATGCTTCCACCACTTCGTCTATCTCACTGACGGTCATGCCGTGCACGAAAGTAGGGGAGTATAGGTTGAACCCGCTGCTTGCGCCGAAAGGGCGGCATCCGCAGATTCTTCTGTGCGACATATTGCCGCAGTGCCCGAGCTGTATGGAAGCCTTTGCCCCTTCCTTGTGGATGGCATCGGTCAGCTTTTTAAGTTCCGGCACGATTTCCTCCCTCATCCAGAGCTGCCTCTCGAATGAAAGCCCGCTGCGGCAGACGGCGGCGTATGCTACTGTGGTCATCCCTATCCCGCCGCGTGCGACGGCCGTGTGATAGTCGAAAAGCGACTGAGAGGGGGAGTTGTTCTCGCACATCCCCTCGAAAGCCGCAGACCTTATGGACCTGTTCCTCAGTTCGAGCGGCCCTATCTTTATCGGTGTAAAAACCTTGCTCATTTCCTTTCTCCCGGATATAACAACCGTATTACCATATGAACGGTATCAGATTCTTCTTTTTCAGGTCGCGGTACTCGTCCCCGAACTCCTGCTCGTATTTCTCGGTCAGGGACTTGGATCTCGGCGCCAGATTCGCGAATGTCCAGACGGCGAAAAGCAGGCCTGCCGGAGACCAGGTCAGGATGGCATAGCCCACCCATTCGGTAAGTTCCCCGAAATAATTCGCGGACGTGACGTATTTGTACAGACCTTTCTTGGGAATATAGTGCCTTGTGTCTCCCGGCTGGCGCAGATGCCTGATGACATGGTCAGAATCTATGTTTATCAGCATTCCCGTCAGGAAGACCAGCGAGCCGATGATGAATTGCGGAGAAGCCAGCCAGTCGGGCCCGTATTTCCCGGCAGGGGCGTATTCGAAAAGCCAGCCTCCTATCATATAGGCGTTCAGTCCGTTGAATATCATTCCCATCGCCATTATCGCAACCGGCATTTCGCCTTTCCCCCTCATAAGGAAAGGGAAAATGAACGAGCGCTGGAAATAGTGGATGAGGAAAAGCGCGGACATAACCAGCAATACGGTTTTCTCGTTCCCCGTGTCCCTCCCCGAAAGCAGGTAGTCAGCGGTGTAGAGGAGCATGAATACGAATGCTGGCGATTCCATAATGACCCACGCGGCCTTGTTGTTGATTTTCGGGCCCCAGTTCGCAGCCGACAGGTATCCGTAGCCGGCCTTGAAAAAGAAAAGGGCGATGAAAACTACCACCGCGGCGGCGAACATGGCAGTCATCAATATGTAGTATAACGGCATAATTCCCTTGAAAATTATAAAACGGCCCAAAGTTAATAAACATTTTTCTCAAATCATTTTTTTTGCTTAATTTTGCACCCCTGTAACGTCTAAACAGATTTTCTATGAATCCTAAATATGTCTTCGTTTCAGGTGGAGTGGCTTCGTCGCTCGGAAAAGGAATCATATCCGCATCGCTGGCCAAACTTCTTCAGGCAAGAGGGCTGCGGGTCACCATCCAGAAGTTCGATCCGTACATCAATGTCGACCCGGGGACGCTGAATCCGTACGAGCACGGCGAATGCTATGTCACTGACGACGGGGCGGAGACCGACCTCGATCTGGGACATTACGAGAGATTCCTCGGAGTGCATACCTCCAAGGCGAACAACGTTACCACAGGGAAGATCTACAATACTGTGATCAACAAGGAGAGGGAAGGCGCATATTTAGGCAAGACGGTGCAGATTGTCCCGCATATTACGGACGAGATAAAAAGGCGTATGCTCCTGCTCGGCAAGACCGGCAAATACGACATAATCATTACCGAAATAGGAGGGACCGTAGGCGACATGGAGTCGCAGCCTTTCGTGGAAGCTGTCCGCCAGCTGCAGTGGGAACTGCCGGAAGAGGACTGCGTGACCATACACCTGACCCTGGTGCCGTACCTCAGCGCGGCGAAGGAACTGAAGACCAAGCCTACCCAGCATTCGGTGCAGATGCTCCAGCAAAGCGGGGTCCAGCCGGACATAATAGTCTGCAGGACAGAGCACAAGCTGACTCCTGAACTTCGCAAGAAAGTGGCGCTTTTCTGCAATGTCAAGCCGGGGCATGTCATAGAGTCCATAGATGCCCCGTCCATATATTCGGTCCCGTTGAACATGCAGGCAGAGAAGCTCGACAGGCTCGTACTCGACCATTTCGGCATCAAGGATGCCCCGGAGCCTGATCTGACTGCCTGGAAACAGTTCCTCGAGAAGCTTTTCCACCCGAAATCGGAGGTGAACATCGCTCTGGTAGGAAAATACGTGGAGCTTCAGGACGCGTACAAGTCCATTCTGGAATCGTTCGTTCATGCAGGTGCGGCCAACGAGTGCAAGGTCAATGTCCATAGCATCCACAGCGAATTCCTCGATCCGTCGAACGTGGATGAAAAGCTCGCCGGGATGGACGGCATACTTGTAGCCCCGGGTTTCGGCGAAAGGGGGCTCGAAGGCAAGATCCTGGCGGTCAGATACGCCCGTGAGAACAAGGTGCCTTTCTTCGGCATCTGTCTCGGGATGCAGATGTGCGTGGTGGAATTCGTCCGCGACGTGGTAGGCCTGAAAGAAGCCGTTTCCACCGAGGTGAACCCGGCCACGAAATACCCGGTCATCGACCTTATGGAGGATCAGAAGAGCACTACCATCAAGGGAGGCACGATGCGGCTCGGGGCATACGACTGCAAACTGGACAAAAATTCGCTGGCATACAGGATTTACGGGAGCGAAATCATATCCGAAAGGCACAGGCACAGATACGAATTCAACAACGACTATCTTGACACCATCGAGGCGGCCGGTATGAAGGCCACGGGACGGAATCCGGAAACCGGACTTGTGGAGATCGTCGAGATTCCCGCCCATCCTTTCTTTATCGGAGTGCAGTTCCATCCTGAGCTGAAAAGCACGCCGGAACATCCGCAGCCGATATTCGTGGCATTCATCAAGGCGGCCATGAAGTACCGTGACAGCCATAAGGAAGAACGCCGGGCTTCAGCTAAGGAAGAGCCTGCCGCGCAGAAATGAGAGTCCTCCCGAAAATATCCGCTGCCATCATCGTCCTGACCGTGTTTCTGGGATCAGGGACGTCGTCGGCCAGGGTGAAGCAGTACAGGGTCAGGGTCGTCGGGGAGTATCCGCACGATGTGACCTCCTACACTCAGGGCCTGTTTTTCAACGGGGGCCAGATGTACGAAAGCACCGGACAGTATGGAAGTTCCACTTTCCGCAAGGTCGATCTTGCCACGGGCGAGGCGCTGCGGAAACTTTCATTCGACAGCAGGTATTTCGTGGAAGGTTCGGCCGTACTGGGCGACAACCTTTACATCCTGACCTGGACCGGGAACGTGGCCTTCATCTACGACTTCAAGACCCTTTCATACAAGTCCACTGTCTCGTATCCGCGTCAGGGATGGGGCCTTACCACCGACGGGAAGTCGCTGATAGCAAGCGACGGGTCATCGAAACTGTATTTTATGACTCCGGAGTTCAAGGTGACCGGGACGGTCAATGTCAGACTTCATGGCAAGCCCTTGAGGTACCTGAACGAATTGGAGTACATAGACGGAAAAATATGGGCCAATGTGTACACTACCAATATGATAGTAATCATCGACCCTGAAACTGGAGAAGCCGGGGCCGTCATCGACTGCACCGGTCTTTTGCCGGACAGTCTCAGAACGGCGGAAACCGATGTGCTGAACGGTATCGCCTATGACGGGACCACCGGAAAGATTTACCTTACCGGAAAGAACTGGCCACGGCTTTACGAGGTCGTTCTGGAAGAAAAATAGTTCTGAAGAACAATTTGAATATAAGTTCTTTAATATAATTTAACATTGCGGGGGTGCCCGAACCGGAACTTGAAAATGCCTGTCATTTCCCAAGTTCTGCCGGCGCACCGGAGCAGGTACAATGCAAGGCGCCAAGGGTGAGGGTGACGGGAGTTTACTATAGTAAATGACCGAACCCGAATCCCGCCGGCAACGACGCAGTGTGCCTGCTCCGGTGCGCCGGGGGCTGAGAGAGTCCCATTGAACCTGACACGGCCAGTACCGTCGTAGGGAAGCAGAGTATCTCTTGAGAAAGCGTGCGCAACGCTTCTTGCCCCTTGCATAATTTATTAAATTTTATGCGAGGTTTTTTATTTTATGCAGTGCTCGGCGCACTGCTCCCGTTTTCCGCAGCTGCTGCGGAAAACGAAGCAGCCGGAGATCCGGCTGAAAAAGTCGAGAAACTCGACAGCGCAGTCGTTTCCGTGTCCCGTGCCGGTGACCGGACGCCAGTGACTTACACTATGGTAGGCAAAAACGAACTCAGGCAGGCGAATCCTATCTTTTCCCTGCCCATGACGCTTAGTCTCCAGCCGTCGGTGGTAGCGGTCAACGAAGGCGGGACGGGCTTAGGCTATTCGAAAATGTTCATCAGAGGCAGCAAAGGCTCCCAGATCAATGTCACTCTGAACGGCATCACCCTGAACGATGCCGAATCCCAGGAAGTATTCTGGGTAAATATCCCGTCGCTGTCCAATATCCTGTCTTCCGTGCAGCTCCAGCGCGGTCTCGGCACTTCTGCGAACGGCCCCGGAGCATTCGGCGCGAGTGTGAATATGAGCACGGCTTCAGTGGGGGCGGAACCCTATGTCTCGGCCGAAGTAGCCGCAGGCTCCTACAATACGTTCATGAGCACCGTATCTGCAGGCACGGGACTTACCCGGTCCGGGCTGTATTTCGATTTCGCGTATTCCCGCAACTACACTGACGGCTACATCCGGAACGCGAAAGCGAAGGTGCAGTCCGCATTGGCCGTCCTCGGCTGGATGAAGGGGAACAATTCCCTGAAACTCACCTGGCTGATGGGGGACCAGCACACCGGAATCACCTGGAACGGAATCGACCTGGACACATACCATACCGACCGCAGGTACAACAGCGCCGGAGAATATACCGACCGTTTCGGCAATCTCAGGTACTATGACAACCAGACGGACAACTACACCCAGCACCACCTCCAGCTGAACTACACGCACCAGTTTCCGGAAAACGTAGTCTGGAGCACCACATTCAATTATACGAAAGGCGACGGCTATTACGAGGAATACGAGGCCGGGGAAGTTGCCGGGACTTACCGTATCGATCCTTCGATATTGAAGAATCCTGCCGACGGGACTGTTCTCGGCGGTTCCGAGGGGGATTTCATCGTAAGGGAAGCGATGGACAACAGCTACCTGGTCCTCAATTCGGAAGTGAGATACACCGGGGACAGGCTGAACGTTACGGGGGGAATTCATCTTTCACGCTATGACGGAGACCATCTCGGCAGGCTGCTTTGGGGCGACAGGCTTCCGGACGACTTCGATTATGACGGTTACAATGCCGCCGACACCTGGTACAGGAACAACGGCCTGAAAAACGAGCTGAATGTGTTCGCAAGGGCCGAATATACTCCGGCCGACTGGCTTACGGCCTATGCGGACCTCCAGTACAGGGGAGTCTCCCTCAGAATGGAGGGTCCGGACGATGACGGCAGCCCTCTGGACTACAGTACGAAATGGAATTTCTTCAACCCTCGCGCCGGACTCACGTTCCACTGGTCCGACAGGAGCAAGGCATACGTTTCAGCCGCTCTCGGACACCGCGAGCCTGGCAGAAGCGATATCAAGGATGTTATCATCTCCAATTACTGGATCGATGCCGCGGGCGGAGACGGGAAAAGAGACGAACTGAAACCGGAGAAAATGGTGGATGTCGAGATAGGCTACAGTTACACTGCACCGAAAGTGACGGCTTCCGCAAACCTGTATTTTATGGAATATTTCGATATGCTGCTTGAAACAGGCCGTCTGAGCGATTCGGGCTATGCCATCAAGGAGAATGCCGGCCGCGGGTACAGAAGGGGAGTGGAACTGGCCGTGGCCTGGGAGGCCCTGCCCTGGATAAGGCTCGATGCCAATACCACGCTGAGTCTCAACAAGATCAAAAACTATGTCGCATACGTTCCGGTCTATAATGACGACTATGAATTTATCCGCAATTTCAGGCAGGACTGCGGCAGGACGGACATGCTGATGTCGCCTTCCGTTATCGGCTTCGTGCAGCTTTCTTTCACCCCGTTCCGCAACATCGCCCGTAATTCGCTGAAAACAACGACTTTGTCAATTAACGGGAAGTATGTCGGGAAACAGTATCTTGACAATACTTCGAGCGATGACCGCAGCATTCCTGCATATTTCGTGTCCGGTCTCAGCCTGACCCATGAGTTCGATCTCAAGAAAGGCGTCCTGGGGCTCGGAGGATACGTCAACAACCTTTTCAACAACCTGTATTATGCAGACGGAGGTGCAGCAAGGGAGATGTACGAAGGCAGCGATGAGATCGTTACCTATTCGTGGATTTACCCTCAGGCTCCTGTGAATTTCATGCTCCGTCTGAGCTATAATTTCTGATGCAGGAGGGTACAGGATGACAACGTTTGCAGGTTTCCCGGTTTTTTTGATAGAAAAAATCGATTAAAAAATGAAAATTATTTGCAAAACTGAAAATTATCCTTACATTTGTGTTTGTTCATAAGGTTATAAATGAATTTTCATTAAAATCTTTTAACGACATAAGGCCTACGCCTTAAAATTTATAAGCTGTAAAAATACTAACCACAGAATGCAGCCTTTTACAGGCCAAGAAAATTACACTATTAACTAACCGGAAAAAGCCCGCAGTGATGCAGGCTTTTTTTGTTCCCCATCGACGGAAAATCCATGCGGATGCCGGGCGAGACGGGAATCATTCCTCCAGAAGATGCGGGCGGAGCAGGCGTGTGCGCAGGACAGCCTGTTCGTCCTGCCATTCGCGGATGAGTTTCGGGTTGCCGCTCAGAAGGACCTCGGGTACTTTCCATCCGTTGAATTCCGCCGGACGGGTGTAGATGGGGGCAGACAGAAGCCCGTCCTGGTAGCAGTCGCTAAGGGCCGAAGTCTCGTCCGTAATCGCCCCCGGCAGAAGCCTTACCACTGCATCCGTCACTATGGCGGCAGGTATTTCGCCCCCGCTCAGGACATAGTCGCCCACTGTGATTTCACGTGTCGTCAGATGTTCCCTTATACGGTGGTCGACGCCCTTGTAGTGGCCGCAGAGAATGATTATATTGTCCTTCAGCGACAATTCATTGGCCATATTCTGGTCGAACTGTTCCCCGTCGGGAGACATATATATTATTTCGTCGTATTCCCTTTCCCCCTTCAGCTCTTCTATCATCCGGTACACGGGCTCGACCATCAGCACCATCCCCGCATCCCCTCCGTAGCTGTAGTCGTCCACCTGAAGGCGCGGCCCTTTTCCGTACTTGCGCAGATTGTGTACATGGATTTCCACTATTCCCTTTTTTATAGCCCTTCCCACAATGGAGTGCCCGAGGGGGCTTTCGAGCAGTTCCGGAACGACCGTAATTATGTCTATTCTCATAATTAAAAATATTGTAGCCGCGCAAAATTACTAAATAAAAATTGATATATTTGCAGTTTGAAAAATTTAACTCCTTTGATACTATGAGTGAAGAAAATATTCCGGAAGTAACGGACGTTGCGGTAGAAGTGGCTGAAAACGAAGAAAGCGTGCAGATAAACTATTCAGAAAAAAGCCTGGCTGAACTCGCGGATATGTTTATGGAACTTGCCAGAAACCCCGAGAGGATGAAGATGAACAAGGAAGCCGAGGCCATAAAGTCCGCTTTCTATAAGAATCTGGCCAGGGAAAAGGCTGAAGCGGGGTATTCCGACCCTGAAAATACATCCGTTCCGGACGGTGCGGAGGGAACAGAGGAGGGCGGCGCCGATGCCGCTCCGGAGGAGAATGTCCGGGAGACCGGAGTTTCAGAGAATCCGTTCGAGGAAATAGAGAAGGGGTTCAAGGCCCTGTACAATGCCTACAGGAAGGAAAGGGCAGAATACAACAGGCAGCAGGAGAAGGAAAGGGAACACAACCTCGAACTCAAGCAGGCCGTCATCGACGATTTGAAAGTCCTGATTGAAAAGCAGGAGGACGTGAACCGCACATTTCCGGAATTCCGCGAGATACAGAACCGGTGGCGTGCCATAGGCCCCGTCCCGGTGCAGAGTTTCAGGAACCTTAACGACACTTACCAGCTGTACGTGGAGCAGTTCTACGACATGGTAAAGATCAACAGGGAACTCCGCGACCTGGACTTCCGGAAGAACCTTGAAGTCAAGACCGCTTTCTGCGAACAGGCTGAAAAACTGGCCGAAAGCGAGCACATAGTCGAGGCGTTCAAGGAGCTTCAGAAGCTGCACGAACAGTGGAAGGAATACGGCCCTGTGGCCAAGGAGTTCCGCGAATCCATCTGGGATCGTTTCAAGGCAGCCACGGCCGTGATAAACAAGAAATACCAGGCCTATTTCGAAGGTCTGAAAGAACAGCATGCCGAAAACCTTGCAGCCAAGACCGGACTTTGCGAGCAGGTAGAGGAAATCGCTTCACGGGAAAACATATCGGCTCCTGAATGGAACACGCTTTCCAAGGAAATCGAGGAAATCCAGAAACAGTGGAGGACAATCGGCTTCGCTTCTAAGAAAGAGAACCAGAAGATCTACGACAGGTTCCGTGCTGCCTGCGACAGGTTTTTCGAGCGGAAACGCGCGTTCTATGCGGGTTACAAGGAGAATATCAATGCGAATCTCGAAAAGAAAATAGCCCTCTGCGAGGCGGCCGAGGCCCTGAAAGGCAGCACTGACTGGAAAAAGACAGCCAGCCAGCTGATAAACCTGCAGAAACAGTGGAAGGAAATAGGTACTGTGCCGCGCAAGAAGTCGGAGCAGTTGTGGAAGAGATTCCGTGCGGCCTGCGACGAGTTCTTCAACGAGAGGGACAAGAACGTGAAGCCGGAAAACGACTTCTACGGAAATCTCAAGGCCAAGCAGCGCCTTGTAGCCGAAATTGCGGCATACGAAACGTCCGCGGACGAGGATGCCAATGCCGAGGCTATGGAGAATTTTATGCAGAGGTGGCAGGAAATCGGTTTCGTTCCGTTCAAGGAAAAAGACGAAATCGCAAGAAAATACAAGGATGCCCTGCAGGAAAAGTTCGGCGACCTGGCCTCAAAGGCCCGTAAAGGCAGATATGCAAAGGCTCCCAAGAGCGAAAAGGAGCGTCTGGTGCAGAAATATCTGAAAAAGGAGCAGGACATCACTACTTACGAGAACAACATCGGCTTTTTCGCCATGTCGAAGAACTCCGAGCCGCTCATAAGGCAGATGCAGGAGAGAATCGAGCAGGCGAAAAAGGAACTGAAAGAGCTGGAGCAGCAGATCAGGGCCATCGACAGCAATGCCGCTGACGCTGAATAAGGAGGAGAAAAGCAAAATTCATTATGGACAAGAATTCAATTATAGGTTTCGTACTGATAGGGGTAATATTTTTCGGTTTTACCTGGTACCAGTCGGAACAGTATAAAAAACAAAGGGCATATCAGGCGCAGCTGGACTCTGCGGCACGGGTGGAATACCTGCTGCAGGCGGCGCAGGATTCGATAGCGGCACTTTCATCCGAAGAAACCGCCGGTCAGACCGTCGTCCCTGCCGCCCGGACATCCGGGAAATACCTCGATTCCCTGCTGAACAGCCGTTACACGGCACAGCAGCAGTTCGTATCCCTTGGAAACGGAAAGCTCGAACTGGTCTTCACTACCAAAGGAGCCCAGCCTTACACGGCGAAGCTGAACGAATACAAGACATACGACAGCACCGACCTGTATCTGATCAAACCGGGATACAGCGACTACAACATAGCATTGTTCGCCGGGGAGAACATCAATACCCGCGACATGGTTTTCGAAGTGGCCGAGACGACCGACACCTCGGTGGTGATGCGTCTTCCGTTCAGCAACGGCGGGTATCTCGAACAGAAATACATCCTGCCGGCAGACAGCTATATGGTCAGGAACGAACTTTCGTTCGTTGGAATGGCAGATCTCGTCCCGAGGAAAATCAACAGTTACGACATCGACTGGAACGTCATAGTCCCGAGACTCGAAAAAGGATATTCCAACGAAAAGCAGTATTCCAAGCTCGACTATTATTTTTCGGGGGAAAAGAAGCCGGAGCAGATCGGCCGCGGCGGAAGGAACGCAACGGAAAGCATCGTTTCACGGGTGAAATGGTTCGCATTCCAGCAACAGTTCTTCTCGGCAATCATGACTGCGGAGAACGAGTTCCTTTCAGCCGATTTCGGCATCAGCTTCTATGACGAGAACGATCCTGACAGGAATCTGATGATGTGTTCGGCAAGGATGCAGTCCGAACTGAAGCATGATCCCGGGAAGGTAACGGTGCCTTACGAATTCTATTTCGGTCCGAACCATTACCGGACCCTGAAAGACTATGACATGCACTACGAGAAGATTATCCCTCTCGGAGGTAATGTCATAGGTCTGATCAGTCGCTACATCATCATCCCGACATTCAACTTCCTCGGTAAGTTCATCGGCAGCTACGGTATCATCATCCTGATTCTGACACTCTTGGTCAAGCTTATCATATCGCCTCTGACCCTCAAGTCGTACAAGTCGTCCGCGAAGATGAACGTGATCAAGCCGGAGATCGACAAGCTGAACGAAAAATATCCGAAGCCGGAGGATGCGATGAAGAAGCAGCAGGCCATGATGGCCCTGTACCAGAGAGCCGGAATCAGCCCTATGGGAGGATGCCTGCCCATGCTCCTGCAGCTGCCGGTCCTGTATGCGATGTTCCGTTTCTTCCCGGCATCCATCGAGCTGCGCCAGCAGAGTTTCCTCTGGGCCGACGACCTGAGTGCATACGATTCGATACTCGACCTTCCGTTCAACATCCCGCTTTACGGGGATCATGTGTCGCTGTTCGCGCTTCTTATGGCAGTGTCGATGTTCCTGTATTCGAAGATGACTTCGAAACAGATGTCGAATGACCCGAGCATGGCCGGAATGAAGTTTATGAGCGTATGGCTGATGCCTCTGATGATGCTTTTCATCTGTAACAACCTGTCCAGCGGACTTAGCTATTATTACCTGCTCTCGAACCTTATTACCATGTTCCAGACCTGGTTCGCGAGACGTTTCCTCGTGGACGAGAAGAAAATCCATGCCCAGCTGGCGGCTACCGAAGGCAAGCCATTGCCGAAATCCAAATGGCAGCAGCGGCTGGAAGAGGCGCAGAAAATGCAGCAGCAGGCTCTCAAGGAGCAGCAGAAGCGCAGAAGATAGTATTATGGGATCAATATCGACTCAGATAAGAAAACTCAGAGAGGAACTGCCATCAAATGTAAAATTGGTGGCAGTTTCCAAATTCCATCCGGCGGAAGCTGTCAGAGAGGCATACGATGCCGGCCAGCGGGTCTTCGGGGAAAGCCGTCCCCAGGAGATGGCCGCCAAGGCGGCGGCATTGCCGAAAGACATTTCCTGGCATTTCATAGGCCATCTCCAGACGAACAAGCTTAAACTCGTCCTGCCGTATGCGGCAATGGTGGAGTCCGTGGACAGCGTACACCTTCTGGAAGCCATCGACAAATGGGGAAGGGAACACGGAAAGGTGCAGGACGTCCTCTTGGAGATACACATAGCTTCCGAGGAGACGAAGCAGGGTTTTACCCGGCAGGAGGCGGAAGACGTACTGGCCGGTGCCGGAAAATATGAGAATGTACGCATACTCGGCCTCATGGGGATGGCGACATTGACCGACGACGAGTCGGTCATCCGGAACGATTTCGGCAAACTTGTCTCCCTGCGTGACGGAATCAGGTCGGATTCCGGGAGATTCCCGTCGCTGCCGGAGACTTTCGGACTCCTTTCATTCGGAATGACGCACGATTACAGGATTGCCGTCGGTATGGGTGCCGACATCGTCCGTATCGGCACCCTGATTTTCGGAGAAAGAGAGTGACCCGCCCGTGCTTATCAGCAAATCACGTCAACTGACGAAATCTATGGATACGGAAAATTTGAAAAAAGAAGAAGATATCAGGAACAACATCAAGTACCTGGAGCTGTTGTCCCTGAATTTTCCCACTATCGCCGCAGCGAGTACGGAGATCATCAACCTTGAGGCTATCCTGAATCTTCCGAAAGGCACCGAGCATTTCCTCGCAGACCTGCACGGTGAGAACGAGGCGTTCGAGCATGTCCTGCGCAATGCTTCAGGGGCGATAAAAAGAAAGGTGAACGAAATTTTCGGAAATTCCCTTTACGAAGCCGAGAAGAAGGAACTCTGCACCCTGATCTATTATCCGGAGCAGAAACTGCAGCTGATAAAGGAGTCCGTAAAGGACTTGAATTCCTGGTACAGCGTGACACTGAACAGGCTGGTCCGTGTCTGCCAGAGCGTTTCATCGAAATACACCCGTTCCAAGGTGCGCAAGGCCCTGCCCCAGGAGTTTTCGTACATCATTCAGGAGCTCCTGCATGAAAGCAGTGCGGATCCGAACAAACAGGCCTATATCAACGTGATTGTCAGCACGATCATAGAGACTTACCGTGCCGACGACTTCATCATTGCCTTGTGCAACCTTATCCAGCGTCTTACGATAGATACCCTCCATATCCTCGGGGATATTTTCGACAGGGGCCCCGGCCCGCACATCATCCTCGACACCTTGTGCGACTATCACCATTTCGATATCCAGTGGGGAAACCATGACATCCTGTGGATGGGGGCCGCCTCCGGGAACGATGCCTGCATAGCCAACGTCATCAGGCTTGCCATGCGCTATGCGAACCACTCCGTTTTGGAAGACGGCTACGGGATAAACCTTCTTCCGCTTGCAACCTTCGCCATGGAGACCTATGCCGGCGACCCCTGTTCCCTGTTCGGGCCGAGGATCGAGGACGAGGCGCAGAAAGTGGATGAAAAGACGAAAAGGCTTCTTGCCCAGATGCACAAGGCCATCAGCATAATACAGTTCAAGCTGGAAGCGGAAATCATTGCCCGCCGTCCGGAATTCGGGATGGCCGACAGGATGCTGCTCGAACACATCGACCAGGACAGGGGAGTCTTCGTCCTGGACGGCAGGGACTATGAGATGAGGGACAACTTTTTCCCTACGGTAGACCCCGCCTCTCCCTACAGGCTTTCCCCGGAAGAGCGCGAGGTCGTGGATAAACTGCACAATTCCTTCATACGCAGCGAAAAACTCAGAAAACACATCAAGTGCATTTTCCGTTACGGATGTATGTACAATGTCTGCAATTCGAACCTCCTGTTCCACGCATCCATGCCGCTCAACGCGGACGGTTCCCTGAAAGAAGTGGAGATCCTCGGTGAAAAATACAAGGGACGCGAACTCTTAAGTAGGGTGGGGCAGCTTGTAAGGAAGGCCTATTTTGCAGACAGAAGTGATCCTGAAAAGGCTTTTGCCACGGATTATGTCTGGTATCTCTGGTGCGGCAAGGATTCTCCTGCGTTCGACAAGAGCAAAATGGCCACTTTCGAGCGTTATTTCCTGGTGGACAAGGAGACCCACAAGGAAGAGAAGGGCGCATATTATACGCTGCGCAATGACGAGACCGTATGCGACAGGATTCTCGACGAGTTCGGAGTGACCGGCGAGCACCGGCATATCATCAACGGTCATGTCCCTGTAAAGGCGGCGAAAGGTGAGAAGCCAGTCCGTGCAAACGGAAAACTCATGGTAATAGACGGCGGATTTTCAAAGGCTTATCATCCCGAAACCGGGATTGCCGGCTATACCTTGGTATACCATTCCCGCGGTTTCCAGCTGGTTCAGCATGAGCCGTTTTCATCTACCCAGAAGGCTATCGAAGAAGGCCAGGACATCAAGTCCACAACCTACCTTGTCGAGCTTAGCAGCCAGCGTATGATGGTCAAGGATACCGACAAGGGGCGGGAACTGATGGTGCAGATTGAGGATTTGAAGAAGTTGTTGGGGGCTTACAGGCTTGGGATTATCAAGGAGCGTTCGTAGCGCTTCGCCGGAACGGGCGCATTGCGGCGTTGCGGCGGTTGCGTGCTTGGTCATTTACGGGAGTAAACTCCCGTCGCCCGCGCCCTTGCGGCCTTGCACTGCACCCGTTCCGGCGAAGCGTCGTGTCCTGTTTGCGGGATATGGATATTGCGGCGTTGCGGCGGTTGCGGGTTCGGTCATTTACGGGAGTAAACTCCCGTCGCCCGCGTCCTTGCTATCGAGGGGATTTCAGGTAATCGATCATGGCGGAGGCGACGGCGTTTGAGGCACCGGCATTGCCGAGGGCCTTTTTTATTTCGGCGTAGCCCGAGAGCATACGGTCCCTGTATCCGCGGTCTTCGACAAGGGCCCGGACTTCGGCGACGAGCCTGTCTGCCGAACAGTCGTCCTGAATCAGTTCCCTGAACACGAGTCTGTCCACGATAAGGTTTCCGAGACTGATGTATCGGATCTTGACTATGCGTTTGGCTATCATATAAGTGAGTCTGCTGCTGATATAGCCTACCACCTGCGGGGTGCCGAGCAGGACGGTCTCCAGGGAGGCGGTCCCGGAATTGACAACGGCGGCTTCCGCATGCCTGATGACGGACTGGGTCTGTCCGAAAACGACTTTTATGTCAGGGCAGCCGCAGGATTCGAGCCAGGGGGAGTAGTCTCCGATATTCCTTGCAGGAGCGCCGGCAATGATGAACCGATAGCCGCCGTACTGCGGCAAAGCTTTCATTTTCGCGACGAATTCGGTAAGAACCGGCATCATTGAACTTATTTCACCCTTTCTCGAACCGGCAAGAAGGGCTATGTACGGCCTGTCATCGAGGTCGTTCCGTTTCAGAAATTCCTCCCTGCTCTCGTTCATTGCCTCCGACCCGGCTATGGAGTCCACCAATGGATTCCCGAGATATACGGCATCTATGCCTTTGGCCTTGAAATACGGGATTTCAAAAGGAAAGACTATGAACAGCCTGTCTACGTATTTTTTGAGCTTGCGGATTCGGCCTTCACGCGATGCCCAGACTTTCGGAGCTATATAATAAATGGTGCGGAAGCCTTTTTTGTGTGCGAATCCGGCGATCTTGAAATTGAATCCGGGGTAGTCGATGAGGATGACGGCATCCGGCTTCCATGCGAGAATGTCGTTTTTGCATTTCCTGACATTCCCGAGGAGTTTTCCGGCTTTCTTGAATACTTCCCAGAAGCCCATTATGGCACCGTCCTTATAGTGGCAGACAAGTCCGCCACTATAAGGACGGGGACTTTGTCCTACCCCCCTGCACCCCCGGTGGGGGATCTCGCTTCCTCCGGTCGCGGTCTCTTCGAGACTTTCCGTCCCCGCGCAGACAAGTCCGCCACTATAAGGACGGGGACGGGGAATTTCGTTTTCGGAATAGACGGCATTCATAAGGTCGCCGCCCCAGAAACGGATACGGGCGTCAGGGTCTTCGGCGTAGAGGCCTTTCATAAGATTCGAGCCGTGAAGGTCGCCGGAAGCCTCTCCTGCTATGATGTAATACTTCATAATGTCAGAATTCCTTGTCGATATGCAATGTCCGGAGACGGGCGAGTTCTCCGGTGTCGGTACATACAATGTTGTGGGGGACGATGGTGATGTAGCCGTCGCGGTTGTACAGATGGTCGGCATCGTCCGGGTTCCGGCCGTCGCTTATGAAGTCCCCCGTCATAAGATAGAGGGTTTCGCCCTCCTCCGCACTTTCGGCAGCGGACTCCGCCCTCCGGCACGGGATGCCCGAGGAAGCCAGGTTCCCGGGAGTCCATCGGACAAATTCGCGCACCCATCGTCCGAGACCCTGGGAAGCCGTCCTTATCCCCTTTACCGGGCCGCGGCCTGGAAAATTCACATTGTAATATATGCCGTACCTTTCCGGCAGGGCCGCCATCAGGGAAGTGAAAATCTCCGGGAAATATTTTTCTACGGCGGAGAAATCCGCATCAGGGTCGCAGGTGTCCAAAGACACTCCGATGCCGGGAATATCGTTGACGGCAGCCTCGGCCACTGCCCCCAGGGTGCCGGAATAGCAGGATGCCGTCGCGGCATTCGAACCATGGTTGATTCCCGACACCACGACATCAGGCTTCCTGTCGGCAAAGACGCAGTTGATCCCGAATTTCACGCAGCTTGACGGTGTCGCGTCGAGATACGACCAGGCGATGCCCTTATCGTGGCCGCATTCCTTGTAAGCCAGGGCTTTGCCGTTCATCGATACTGCCATCCCCATACCCGACTGATGATGCTTCGGAGCTATTACGGTCACATTGCCGAAACGGCTCATCAGTTCTGCCAGAACCCTGAGCCCCTTGGCCTTGTAGCCGTCATCGTTTGTAAGTAATATTTCCATTGTGCTTTTCGCGGTTTCATATTTCCGCCAAAGATATTGAATCCGATTGAATTTTTCGTCAAATCCCTATGATTATTCATAATTTTTCTTATTTTTGCGAAGATTTTCCGGAAGTCAGGAATCCGGCTCCGGAAAACCGGGTTTTTTAAGGTGAAAGTGTTACTTTATAAAATATTAAAGAAATGATTAAATTAGGTATTAACGGATTTGGTCGTATCGGCCGTATGGTTTTCCGCGCAGCTGTCGAGAATTTCTCAAACGACATCCAGGTAGTAGGTATCAATGACCTGCTCGATGCAGATTATCTGGCTTACATGCTCAGATATGATTCTGTTCACGGTCATTTCAACCACGATGTAAAGGTGGAAGGCAACTATATGATCGTAGACGGCAACAAGATCCAGATCTTTGCTGAAAAGGATCCGTCGAACATCACCTGGGGCGCTCTCGGTGTAGACGTTGTAGTAGAGTCTACCGGTTTCTTCCTTACCGAGGAACTCGCTTCCGCACATATCAAGGCAGGTGCAAAGAAAGTCATCATGTCCGCTCCTTCCAAGGACGCCACTCCGATGTTCGTATACGGTGTAAACGACAAGACATATGCAGGCCAGCCTATCATCTCCAATGCTTCCTGCACGACCAACTGTCTTGCCCCTATCTCCAAAGTCCTGAACGATACGTTCGGAATCAAGAGAGGCCTTATGACTACTGTTCACGCTGCTACGGCTACCCAGAAGACCGTAGACGGTCCTTCCAAGAAAGACTGGAGAGGCGGCCGCGGTATCCTCGAGAACATCATTCCTTCATCTACAGGCGCTGCAAAGGCAGTGGGAAAAGTGCTTCCTGAACTGAACGGCAAACTTACCGGTATGTCCATGCGTGTCCCTACCTCTGACGTATCTGTCGTAGACCTTACCGTAGAGCTCGAAAAGGCTGCTACCTACGAGGAAATCTGCGCTGCTATGAATAAAGCTTCGGAGGGCGAACTCAAAGGTATTCTCGGATACACTGACGAGGCTGTCGTTTCTACCGACTTCCGCGGCGACTCCCACACTTCCATCTTCGATGTGAAGGCCGGTATCCAGCTCGATCCTACTTTCGTAAAGGTCGTTTCCTGGTATGACAACGAGTGGGGTTATTCGAACAAGGTTTGCGAAATGGCACGTGTCATCAGCAAATAAGTCCGAATCCGGAAAATCTATGAATTCTTGCAGGGCTGCCTCAGGCGGTCCTGCTTTTTTATGAAATTTTATTAAATTCGCCCCGCAGAAACAGTGATCGAAATGGCGGACAAACTTTGGAACGGAAACTATATCAGGATATGGACAGGGAATTTCCTTCTGAACTTCTCGTTCACGCTCATCGTGCCCCTGCTCCCGCTTTATCTGAGCGAGACTTTCGGAGCCAGCAATGACACCATAGGCATGGCTTTGGCGGGGTACACGCTTATGGCGTTGATCATAAGGCCATTCAGCGGGTACGTAGTCGACAATTACCCGAGGAAGACAGTCCTTCTTGTCTGCAATTTTTTCTTTTTCCTGCTCTTTTTCGGCTATATCGTGGCCGGCTCGCTGACGATGTTTACCATATTCAGGACCCTTCACGGGGCCCCGTTCGGCTCCACGACCGTAGCGGCGAGCACTGTTGCCATAGATGTCCTGCCATCGTCCAGAAGAACGGAGGGGATAGGGTATTACGGGCTCAGCAACAACCTGGCCACCGCCATCGGCCCGGTTCTCGCCATATATCTTCTGCATGCCTTCAACGGAAATTTCCAGACACTGTTCTGGCTTTCCACGGCCTTTTCTTTCGCAGGCCTCCTTTTGGATGCTTCCATCAAGCTGCCGGCAAGGGAATTCAGGCCCGGAAAACAGGTGATTTCCCTTGACAGGTTTTTTCTGCTCAAAGGCTGGAGGGAAGCCCTCTCGATGATATGTTTTTCATTCAGCTACGGTGTCATATCGACCTATGTGGCCATTTACGGAAAAGAGGAACTCGGCATTACCGGAGGCACGGGCCTGTTCTTCTCGCTCTTTGCGGCAGGGCTCATCCTGTCCCGGCTTACGGGAGCCAAGGCTCTCAGAGAGAACCGTGTCACATACAACGCCTCGGCAGGCACCATAGCATCCATGTGCGGGTATCTGATTTTCGCGGCGCTGCACAATCCCATAGGGTATTATGCCTCGGCATTTATCATAGGTCTCGGGAACGGGCATATGTACCCTGCGTTCCAGAACATGTTCATCAACCTTGCGGAAAACAGCCAGAGAGGGACCGCAAATTCCTCAATCCTGACATCCTGGGATGCCGGTGTGGGGCTCGGAGTACTTGCTGGCGGTGTCCTGTCCGAACACTTCGGCTATCACAGTGCGTTCTGGGCCGCCTTTCTCATAAACGCTTCCGGTGTCCTGTGGTATTTCCTGCACGTGAGACGCCATTTCGAGGCGAACAAGCTGCGGTAAAAAGAAAATCCGCCCGAAAATTGGAATTACGATTAAAATGGCTAACTTTGCATGAGTGGACTAATTTTTAATAATTCTAAATTCAAAAGACATGAAAGATCTCAAGGGAACAAAGACCGAGGCTAATCTCCAGACTGCTTTTGCCGGAGAGTCCCAGGCAAGGAACAAATACACCTACTATGCTTCCAAGGCCAAGAAAGACGGCTATGTGCAGATAGCATCGATTTTCGAGGAGACTGCGAACAACGAAAAAGAGCATGCCAAGATTTGGTTCAAGCTGCTTCACGGCGGTGACATTCCAGGTACCGAAGCCAACCTTCTCGATGCAGCCGAGGGCGAGAACTACGAATGGACCGATATGTATGCCGGTTTTGCAAAGGAGGCACGCGAGGAGGGCTTTACCGAGATAGCCGTTCTCTTCGAGAAGGTAGGTGCCATCGAAAAGATGCACGAGGAGCGTTACCGCAAGCTTCTTGCAAATGTAAAGGACGGACTCGTGTTCTCAAAGGATCAGGATATGATTTGGGAGTGCTCGAACTGCGGCCACATCGTTATCGGCAAGAAGGCTCCGGAGATTTGCCCGGTTTGCAAGCACCCTAAGAGTTACTTCAAGATCCATTCTGAAAACTATTGATTTTTGAACCGGGGTCGACCTCGCGGAAAAACAATGAAACAGGGGGTGTGTCAAAATGATAAATTTTGGCGCACCCCCTGAGGTGTATCAGAATTTGAGTTTGCTTTCGTAAATGACTTAGCCCGAATCCCGATAATAGCGCAGCAGTTTGCAATTATGACACACCGTCGTATGTCTGCCGTCAGGGTCAGCGGGCGGTCATAAGGTTTACTAAGTTCATTATGATGTAGATGATGAAGACCAGGAGGATGATCATGGACCAGTTCAGGCCGAGAAGGATGACCAGGACAGTGCAGACGCAGATGACGCCTATGAATGCTATCCTCATCCGGTAAAGCGGTGTCACTGCCTTGCCGGCTTTCTTGAATTTCATCGAAAACATCGGGATATTGCTGACCATAAGGGCGCAGAGGGCTGCTGTGGCCAGTACGATAAATGCCGGGCTGGAAAGCCAGCCTGACATCAGGCTGTCCGGAGTGTTGCGGACATAATACACGAACGAGCCTGTTATCATGGCGCAGGCCGGTGTGGCGAGCCCTCTGAACGTTTCGCCCTGAGTCTCGTCTACATTGAATTTGGCAAGCCTGAGCGCTGAAAACACCACGAGCGCGGCAGGAATGTATGCCCAGAAGCCCTGCAGTCCGGCTTCCAGGACCGCTTCCCGGAACATCATTGCCGGAAGCAGGCCGAAACTTACGAGGTCGGCCAGCGAATCCAGCTCCTTTCCGATGGCGGAATACGCACCGAGCATCCGTGCACTGAATCCGTCTGAAAAATCGCAGACGGCTGCACCCAACATCAGCAGAAAGGCGATATCCGGCCTGCCGTCTAAGGCACATATCACGCCTATGGTTCCGCAGAGCAGATTCATAGACGTGATAGTGTTGGGAATATGTTTTACGATATTCATCAGAGGTCAAGGTTTTGAAACACGGCCGTGGTCTATCTGATTCCGAGTTTTTTACGGATGTCTTTTGGGATGGCATTCTTGTTGATGACGATATTCAGCGTCTTGTATCTGACGAAAGCGTCTGAAACATACCAGATTCCGTCGTATTTGCCGGCATCACCCCATGAATTCTTGACCATAAAGAACCTGTTGCCGTCCTGGTCTTCGGCAAGGCCGTAAATGTGCATCCCGTGGTCGTCCGTAGTCTGCTTCCTGTCGTATCCGTCCTGTCTCATCTCCTGGGTGATGACCTTTTCGGCAGGCCTTGTACCGGCGGTCTCGGCAGCCTTTTCCTCCTCTTTGCCTACCCATTTTTCCTGGTCGGAACCGGCTCCCGGCTTTTTGTCCACGTCAGGTACGGTCGCAATCCCGTTTCTCGTGAACCCGGTTTCGCTTACGTCAGAGCCCCAGGCGATAGTGTATCCTTTGTCTATTGCATTGTACATCACTTCCATAAGTTCGTCGAGTGGCAGGTTGTAGGATGAGTCCCATCTCCAGTTGTCGCACACTTCGATGATGAACTGCGAATAGAACGGATGATGCGTGAACGATGTCAGGGAAACATAGTCGTCGGGGTCGATGCCGAGCCAGTCCCTGTAGGATTCCGGCGTGTATGTCGCACCGTCAACTTCGAATGTTTCGGGAATCTCTCCGAGATATGCGGACAGGATGCCGTCGAGCCCGTTTATCCAGGCTGTCGAAAGGGTGCCGTTAGGGTTCTTGACGACGGCATCGACATAGCCTTTCAGCCCTTCGTCCATCTCGAAATGCTCCGGTTTCTCCGTCCCGTAGTTCAGCCCCGGCATGACATCCTGGGGAACGATGCCGTAGTCCCGGATCACGTGAAGCACGTCGCCGAACGAACTCCCCGCACCGAAGTTCAGATGCCCGTCCAGACGAACGTATTTGACGGCCCTGTCGTGGTACGATTTCGAAACCACGAACATTTCGGACAGATCGGGACTCTCGAGGCCCTTTGCCTTCATAATTTCGGATTCGAGGAAAGACAGGGTGGAATAGCACCAGCAGGTACCGCTCCGGTGCTGGTCTTTTATGGACGTAACAGGGTTTTCCCTGATTACGGTAAATTCGTATTCTGAACTTTTCTTTGCAGTGGAATCTGTTTTCTCCTGCGCGAAGCCGGCCAATGCAGCCAGACCGACAGCTACGGTCACAAAAAATCTTTTCATTGTATTCTATCTTGTCATTGAATTATTGTCGGCAAAGCCCGATAAAATCCTCCAAAGATACAATAAAATTCTTATTTTTACAGGCATTTTCTGCATACTGGGCAGGGAATGACATACTTTGCTTAAAAATGGATAAAACTATACTGTATATACACGGAATGGGAGGGGGCGGCGACAGCCGCATCCCGTCGATACTCTCCGAGCATCTGGACGGGATCACGGTCCGGACCTACAGTTTCGATCCGGAAACCGCCGGAAAGGAGATAGCCGGCTGGGTGGATGAACTGTCTCCGGCACTGATAATAGGGGAGTCTCTCGGTTCGCTGCATGCCATCGCCATAAAGGGTATCCCGCACATCCTCGTATCTCCCGCCCTCAATGCCCCTGTCTATTTCGGGGCTTTTGCCTTTATGACTGAAATCCCCGGCGTCACCCTTCTCCTCGACCGTATTTACAGGCCGCGGGAAGGGGACAGGCAGAAAATACACTTTACCTGCCGGACGATGCTGAAATATCCGGAACTGAGGAAGAAAGCACTTGCAAACAGCCCCGCATCCGGAAGCAGGGACCGTTTTTTCGCTTTCTTCGGCACCGGGGACCATTACCGCAGATCCGGGATCGTCAGCATCAGGACGTACCGCAGGTATTTCGGAGACTCATTCTCGATGTACCGCGGCTCGCACTTTATGGAAGAAGAGTTTGTCCGCACCATCCTGGTCGACAAAATCCGCGAATTCCTGCAACAGGACTTCAGACAGTAGTCCCTATGGCGGCCTGGAAGTCGTTTTTATAGTTGTCCCCGATAGGGACCGACGTGCCTCCGATGATGATCCGGCCCCGGTCTATCGCCTCGATGTGCTCCCTGTTTACGATATAGGACTTGTGTACCCTGATGAACTTTTCCGAAGGCAGACTCGCCGACATTGACTTCATACTCATCAGGGTGAGGATAGGGGCGCTGCCGTTCCGGACATAGATTTTCAGATAGTCCCTGTATCCTTCTACGTACAGGATGTCGCAGAACTTCACCTGCACCAATTTATAGTCGCTTTTTACGAATATGCTTTCAGGCTTCTCTTCCGAACGCTCTGAAAACCAGTGGTATGCCTTTTCGGCCGACTGCAGGAACTCCGGATATGAAACCGGCTTCAGAAGATAGTCTATGGCGTTCACCTTGTATCCGCTCACGGCGAACTGCTCGAATGCCGTAGTGAACACGATTTTGGTGTCCGGCCCTACAAGCTTGGCAAGGTCGAGCCCGCTCAGTTCGGGCATCTGGATGTCCAGATACAGCAGGTCTGCCGGCTGTGTCTTCAGTCCCTCGAGGGCCTGCACGCCGTTGGAATATTTCCCCGACAGTGTCAGGAATGCCGTTTTACGGACATAGCTTTCCATAAGATCCAGAGCCAGGGGCTCATCGTCCACGATTGCGCATTTGATCTTGTTGTTATCCATAATATTATTCCTTTTTCAGTATCAGGTACGAACGGTATTCTTTTTTTTCCGGGTCTTCACCCCTGTCCCACCTGTATTTCCCTTCATACATTATATCCAGGCGTTTCTGCACCTGCTCGAGTCCTATTCCGGAGCCGCTTCTGTCCTCGGCGGTCTTGGGATGGGAGCTGTTGCCGATTTCGCAGTGTATCTCATCCTCCGTCTCGAAGACCCTTATGCTGATCCAGTTCTTTCCGGAGGGGGAGATTCCATGCTTGAAAGCATTTTCTATCAGTGAGATGAAAAGCAGGGGAGCCACGGGAGTCCGGCTGTCGGGACTGATGTCTATATCGACCTGCACTTCCACATTGCCGCTCAGTCGCAGCTGCATGATGGCGACATAGCTCCTGATGAATTCCGCTTCCTTGTACAGCGGCACGAAATTCTGGCGGATGTCGTACAGGGCATACCTGAGGAGTCTGCTCAGCTCGAGCACCGCTGTCTGCGCCTTGTCGGTGTCGAAAGAAATCAGGGCGTATATATTGTTCAGGGTATTGAGCAGAAAGTGAGGGTTTATCTGGCTTTTGAGGTTGGTAAGTTCCGCCTCTTTCCTGGCTTCCTCCACTTCTTTCATCCTCCCGCCCATCCTGAAGGAAGCGGCGACCCCGGACACCAGTACCATGGAAATGATGTCTCTGGTGAGCGTCAGAACAAAGGGTATCTGCATCCTTGGCGGTCGTCCAGGCCCCGGGGGAAGGTCAGCAATGATGTCTTCGGGAGGGGTAATGGCATAGTCCCAGACTTTCATCAGCAGAAGAAGGACGGCAATGGCGACGGCGTCGATGATGAAATACGCCCTGGTCCGGCCCTTGAACAGGTAGCGCGGGACGAACAGCAGATAATTCAGGTAGAAAAGGATGCAGAAAGTGGTCGGGACGACACTGAATCTGGCATAGAGGAGGGGATTGAAGGGTTCTTCCTTGTCTATGTTGAAGAATAGGGGCTGCAGGAAGAATATGCCCCACACTATGATGTGTATTGCGTATTCGAGAATGCTTCCGCTCCTTATGTTGTTTTTTTCCATATCGCAAATTTAGGGATTTCACCGGAAAACGTCAGGATTATTCATATCTGAGCGCGTCTATCGGGTCGAGGTTTGCCGCTTTCTGCGCCGGATACCATCCGAAGAATATGCCTGTAACCGTACAGACGGCAAAGGAAAGTATCACGCTCCACGGCTGGACGAATACCGGCCAGTGGGCTATGTATTTCACACCTATGCTGGCCCCGAAGCCGAGCAGTACGCCGATAATCCCGCCGGTGATGCTTATGAGGATGGCCTCTATGAGGAACTGTGCCAGGATGTCGGCCCCTCGGGCCCCTACGGACATCCTCAGTCCGATTTCCCTGGTCCGTTCGGTCACCGATACATACATGATATTCATGATTCCTATACCGCCGACTATCAGCGAGATTCCAGCTATGCAGGCCAGCAGTGTGGTCATCAGATCCGTTGTGGTGTCGAGCATCTGGCTCAGCTCCTGCTGGCTGCGGATTTCGAAATCGTCCGCATCGGTTTCCTTCAGCCGGTGCTCGCGCCTCAGTATGACGCTTATTTCCTCCGTGGCATAGTCGGTCATATCCTCGCTTATGGCCGATGCGAATATGCTTTCAAGATACGTTACTGCCAGAAGCCTCTTCATCACGGTAGTGTACGGTGCGAGGACGATGTCGTCCTGGTCCATTCCCATCGAGTTGTAGCCCTTCGCTTCGAGGACTCCGATGACCCTGAGCGGCACCTGATTGAATCTGACGGTCCTGCCTATCGGGTCGCTCCCGTCCGGAAAAAGATTGTCGGCTATGGTCTTGCCTATGACACACACCTTTGCGGAAGTCTGTACGTCGGAGGCAGTGAACATCTCCCCGTCCTTGATTTTCAGCTGTCTGATGTTCAGATAATCGAGACCTACGCCCGAAACAGACGACGGGTAATTGTTGTTCCCGCTGACAAGCTGGCCCGACGAGCTGACCAGCGGACTGACCCCGGTCAGGAAACGGCATTCGTTCCGGAGCGTTTCGTAGTTTTCTATCTTCAGAGTCTGCATTTGGGACGGGTCCATCCGCACTCCGCCCCGCCTTTCCCCTCCGGGGTGGATCATTATGATGTTGGAGCCCATTTCCGATATCTGCGCCCTGATGCTCATTTTCGAACCTTGTCCGATAGCTATCATCGTGATGACGGACGCGACCCCGATAATGATGCCGAGCATCGTCAGGAATGCCCGCAACTTGTTGTTGAGCAGGGCTTTTATTGCTATTTTGGATAAATTGCCTATATTCATGGCTGTATGACTGTTCCCTTAATCGTTTTCGACCGGCAGTTTGGCCAGCGTGTCCGCTGCCGAGAGGATATCCTTGTTTTCAGTGTCTTCGACGATGTGTCCGTCCATCAGTCTCACCGTGCGGCTGCTGTATCTGGCGATTTCGGGGTTGTGCGTGACGAAAATGATGGTACGGCCTTCGGCGTGAAGCTGCTGGAAAAGGACGAGGATTTCGAAAGAGGTGCGGGTGTCAAGGTTTCCGGTGGCCTCGTCGGCCAATATTACCGACGGGTCGTTGACTAATGCACGTGCAATGGCGACTCTCTGCATCTGCCCTCCGGACATCTGGTTCGACCTGTGGTCCATCCTGTTTTCAAGGCCGACGGCTTTCAGCGCGTCCGCCGCACGCCGCCGCCTTTCCGCAGCACTGACAGAGGCGTTGTACATCAGCGGCAGTTCCACGTTTTCCAGAGCCGTGGTCTTGGCCAGCAGGTTGTAGTTCTGGAACACGAAGCCTATCTTCCTGTTGCGGAGCACGGCCCGCTGCGATTTGCTCATGGTACGGACCGGAATTCCGTCGAGACGGTATTCTCCAGATGTAGGGGTGTCCAGGCATCCGAGAATGTTCAGAAGCGTCGATTTTCCCGAGCCGGAGGTTCCCATAATGGTGACGAATTCGCCTTCCGTGATGCTGAACGATATGCCTCTGAGTGCGTGTACCGTTTCGTCGCCCACGGTGAAATCCCGTCTTATGCCGGACAATTCTATGACTGTTTTGTTCATTGCGCTTCGATCTGGTTTTATCTCGGGCCGGGCATAAACGGACTCCTTTCGGTATTGCCTGCCGGAACCGGTATTTTCAGACCGGTGATGACGGCTTCTGTAACGATTACATCCCCTGCTTTCAGTCCGGCCGTTATCTCGGTCATTGTCCCGTTGCTGATGCCCGTCTCTACAGGAATGGCTGTGAATGTCTTGTCCGCGGCAGAATATGTCCAGACCTTAGTCTTGCCCATGCAGTCCCTGATGACCGCGTCTTTGCCGGCAAGAGGAGGCCCTGGAGTGAAGCGGAGGGCCTTGGAGGGCACGCACAGTACGTTCTGCCTGTCGACAGTATAGATGGAGATGTTGGCGGTCAGCCTCGGCTTGAGTTTCAGTTCCGGAGTCCTGGCGGAAATCACAACTTCGTATGTGACCACGCTTTCCGAAGTCGAGGATACAGAGCCCGAAGAAGCCCCTTCACTGCTTCCGAGCCGTATCTGGGTGACCTCGCCTGCGAACACGTCGTCAGGGTAGGCGTCTACCGTGAATGCGACGCGCTGGCCTTCCCTGACCCCTCCGATATCGGCTTCATCCACGTCCGCCACCACTTGCA
>CASFLY010000057.1 GCA_949295645.1 uncultured Bacteroidales bacterium
CCGAGCATCTCGATGCAGTACCTGTTGCTCTTCGCAAGCCACCATGGGAAATAATAGTCGGCTCCGACCGACCAGTTGCAGCCTATCGGGACTTCAATACCGACGTTCAGCGCCGGAACGAGCAGGTTAGTCCTCGCCGCGAGTATCATCTTCCTGTCTGTCGGGCCTGACTCCAGGCTGCTTTCCGGCCGGTGAACCGTTTCGGGATGCCGGGCGTATGCGATATCGCCCCGAAGTATTTCCAGCCGTGGAGCGGCAGGCTCCGTCACCTGTTCCAGAGTGATGAGCGGCATCGAGATGCTGAAAGTCACGGATGCCGCACGCATCCGGTATATGTGGTGTTCTATGATGTACCTGAATGCCGGTGCCATCTGTCTGAGGCGCCGCTCTTTTGCGTCCGCGGACAGACCGTCCTGTCCGAGCAGTGCCATAAGGGAGTCCCTGTACGGGATGTCTTTGTCCTGCCGGACGATTTCGCGGAATGCGTCCCAGTCTTCTCCGACCGGGTCTATGAAGATGATTTCGGGATCGATTTCAGGATACAGTTTTTCGAGGAGATCGTGTGCCGCCAGTCCGCGTTTGCGGGAGAGCCAGACATTGAAGGCGTCCCTTCCGTCGGGAGATGCTGCCGAGACTATCGACACGGAGTCTGCAGCGGCTCTTCCGGTTGCGAGCAGGCTGTCGAGTTCCCTTTGCATTTTCCTGATGGTCGCACCGTTGCCCCTGAAGGTGGTGTCGATGTCCCATCTGTTTATCCTGAAGTATATTGTGTACCGTTTGTCGAAGGTCTTTACCGGAGAGCCTGAGGTTTCGGCATAGTCGACATTTTCGGTTTCCGGACCGGAGATGTCGGTATAATTGGTATTTTCGGTTGGTGAAGCGGCCGAGGCTTCAGTACAGATAACAAGAAAAGTGCACAGTGACAAAGTCGCTATGCAATGACACAGAAACACACTTTTCGAAAGTACACTACACATTCAAAAACAATACCTACTTCGCAGCTCCAGATTAAACGGCCGATGGTTTTGCTCCCATCATTTTATGCAAATCCTCTCGGCCAGTCGTTTATTCCCGGCGCCCGTGGGGGGGGGTAATGTTAACTATCGTTCCTTTTTTCTTTTCTAAGATTTTCCTTACGGATCGATAATCGCGGCAAATTTAGCCATTGTTTTGAATAATTCAAAATTTATCGAACAAATATTGACGAATATCGACAGCAGGCCCGGTTTCGTTACAGGGCCTGCATGTCGTTCAGTTTCTTGTAGTAACCGTTGAGCCTGATAAGCTCCTCGTGAGTGCCCCGCTCCACGATGCGGCCCTCGTGGACTACGCAGATTTCGTCCGCATTCTTGATGGTGGAGAGCCTGTGCGCGATGGCTATGGTAGTCCTGGATGTCGTGAGCCGGTCGAGGGCTTCCTGGACCAGCCTTTCCGACTCGGTGTCCAAAGCCGAAGTCGCCTCGTCGAGGATGAGGATAGGAGGGTTTTTCAGTATCGCCCTGGCTATGCTTATCCTCTGGCGCTGGCCTCCCGAGAGCTTTCCTCCACGGTCTCCGATGTTGGTGTCGTAGCCTTCTTCCTTTTCCATGATGAAATCATGCGCATTGGCGATTTTTGCCGCAGCCACCACCTGCTCCATCGTGGCGTTTTCCACCCCGAAAGCGATATTGTTGAAAATCGTGTCGTTGAACAGGATGGCCTCCTGGTTCACATTGCCGATGAGGCTCCTCAGGCTTTTTATTTTCAGGTCCTTTATGTTTGTACCGTCGATCAGGACTTCTCCGGAAGTCACGTCGTGATACCTCGGGACCAGGTCCACGAGCGTCGATTTGCCGGAGCCGGACTGGCCCACCAGTGCGACGGTCTTGCCTTTCCCGACCTTGAGACAGATGTCTTTAAGTATTTCCTTACCCGGCTCGTAAGAGAAATCGACATGCCTGAATTCTATTTCCCTGTCGAATGACTTTATGTCGACGGCGTCCGGCTTTTCCTTGATGTTGTTTTCCGCTTTCAGGATCTTGTCCACCCTTTCCATGGATGCCAGGCCTTTCGGGATGTTGTATCCTGCCCTGGCGAACTCTTTCAGAGGGTTGAGCACGCTGTAGAGGATGACCATGTAGAAGATGAATGTCGGGGCGTCGATAGGGGAGGCCTTGCTCAGGATGAGGGTGCCGCCGAACCAGAGCACGAACATTATCATCAGGGTGCCGAGAAATTCGCTGACAGGATGGGCGAGGGCCTGTCTTACAGCCACCTTGCCCGTAGCCTTGCGGAGCTCTTCGCTGGTTTTCCTGAAGCGGTCTTTCATCCTGTCCTCGGCGATGAAGGCCTTGATGATTCTCAGTCCTCCAAGAGTCTCGTCGAGCTGGGACATGGTGTCGCTCCATTTTCTCTGGGCTTCGAGGGACTCTTTCTTGAGTTTCTTGCCTATGGCGCTCATTCCCCAGGCCATCAGAGGCACTACGGCTATGGTGAACAGGGTCAGCTGCCAGCTGGTGATGATAAGGGTGGTGAAATAGAAGATGATGAGAATCGGATTCTTGATGAGCATGTCAAGGGAGCTCGTGATGGAGTACTCGACCTCGCCCACGTCGCCGCTCATCCTGGCTATGATGTCGCCTTTGCGCTCCCTGGAGAAAAATCCGAGGGGGAGGCTCAGCATCTTGTTGTAGACAGTCACCCTGATGTCGCGGACGATGCCGGTCCTGAGCGGGATCATTATTGCGGAAGAGCCGAAGTAGCAGGCGGTCTTCAGGGCGGTCATCATTCCTAAAAAGAGCCCGAGAACCAGAAGCGTGACAGATCCTCCGTGCTTTTCGATGAGCTGTGTGACATAGAAGTACGCATTGTTTATCAGTATGTCTTTCATCTGCATATCCGCGGTGTCCCAGGGGATGAACGAGTACACGGTCGTGTCCATCTTGAAGAGTATCTGCAGGATAGGAATGATAAGCGTGAAGGAGAAAATATTGAATACCGCTGAAAATACATTCAGGAAAACGGCCCCGACCAGATATTTTCCGTATGGCGATACATATCGCCTCATCAATTGCAAAAATTCTTTCATCACTCGGTAAATATTGGGCGAAGGTACTAAAAAATCAAATATATTCACTAAATTTGTCACAATACAAAACTTTATCTATGGTAGTTTTTGACTGTGAAAGGATGAAATATCCGAATACCGGCCTGGCTGTATTCTGCGACAATGTAGCGGCAGGTCTCGTCCGCCGGAAAGCATCGGTAAGGTCATCTCTGGGCTTTTTTGTCCCGGCGGAATTCAAGGGAAAATGGGGCAACGAGGTGAGCTACAGGCCGGTCCGGGTCACAGACAAACTGTATATGCCTTGCGGGAAAAACGTAAAGGTCTGGCATCTTGCCCATCAGTTCACGCCATATATCCCGCCCGCTCACGTGAAGACGGTACTTACCGTGCACGACCTGAATTTTCTGTACGAGAAGCCTGTAAGAAAACATCTGAGGTACCTGATGTCGCTCCAGCGGCATGTAAACAGGGCCGACCACATCGTGACCATCTCCGAGAGCACGAAACGCGACCTTCTGGACAATATCGATCTGAAAGGCAGGCATGTGGAAGTGATTTACAACGGCCTGAACCATTTCGACGGGGACATGGTGCCGCCCGTATCCAAGCCTGACGGCAAGTTCCTTTTCTCTGTGGGCACCGTACTGCCGAAGAAGAATTTCCACGTCCTGCCGGCCCTGCTTGCGGACAACGACTACCGGCTGATCATAGCCGGGAACAAGTCTCCGTATGAAAAAAGGATAATGGAGGAGGCGGCGAAAATAGGCGTGGAGGACAGGGTATCCGTAATAGGGCCTGTAACCGATGCCGTAAAATACTGGTACATAAAGAACTGTTCTGCATTCCTGTTCCCGTCCGTCGCCGAAGGTTTCGGCCTGCCCGTAGTGGAGGCGATGTATTACCAGAAGCCTGTTTTCCTGTCGGACAGGACATCCCTGCCTGAAATAGGCCGTAATTACGTTTTCTATTTCGACCATGATTTCGACCCGGACGTGATGCGCGAGCAGTTCCGGACGGGTATGGAGCAGTTCGCCAACGGCCGTGTGGATCTTGAGCAGATGAAGCGTCATGCCCTCAGCTTTTCCTGGGACAGGACGGCCAGGCGCTATATCGAGATTTACAACGAACTGTTATTCTGACTGCCGGACCGGTTTTTTCGTCCGAAAATGTTATTCAGACTGCCGTACTATCTTTTCCGCCCAGTGGAATATGAGGATTATCCTTTTGCGGAGAACCTCGAGATCCAGGGTTTCCGTCCTGTCGTACACCTTGAACGTGTTAAGGGTGATGCCCGAGGTGAAGAATACGGCCGGAATGCCGTTTTCGGCAAATATTTTCTGGTCTGAAAGCCCGTAGAAGATTTCCGTGAACCTTTCGCTCCCGTAGTAGCTTTCGGAAAGTTCGAGATGTGTGCCGTAGAATCTGTTGCACAGGGACAGAAGTTCTTTGTCCCGTGCCGGCAAAGTGCTGTTCCCGAGGGCGATGAGAAAATCTTTCCTCCCGGACGAAAGCGGGGCGAGCGAGCTTCCTATCTGCTCTATGTTGGCCATTGCGTAGATTTTGTCCGCAGTGACGGCTTTCCCCGAAAGAGGGTCTGTCAGCCTTCCCTCCTCGAGCATTTTCCACAGAGCCTGCGAACCTGCCATATTCGCTTCCTTGCCGTCGAAGGCTACGAATATTATGTTTTTACCGTAGACCCTTCCGACGGTTTTCATCACCGAAAACATCTCCGCCAGGCTGAGCAGGGCCGCGACCCCCGATGCGTTGTTGTCGGCTCCCGGGTACATTTTCCCTCCGAGTATGCCGAGATGGTCATAGTGCGCACCTATTATTATATAGGAGTCGCACGGCTTTTTTCTGGCTCCGGGAAGCATGCCTATGATATTGTGCCCGACCCTTCCGTGGCCCGTGTATATGTGTTTGGCATAAGTGCCGTCGAAAGGAAGCAGCCCGGCCTGCCTGAATCTGCCGGTAATCCAGAACGCCGCCTCGTTCGCTCCCCTTGTTCCGGTCGCGCGGCCTTCGCACAGGGTGTCCGTGAGGAAGTCTATCCTTCTTCTCAGTTTTTCTTCCCAGACGAGGTTGTGCGCGATGTTGTCGTTCGTGATCCAGAAATTCTGTGCGGAAAGTCCGGTGCCGCTGCCGCAAAGCAGTACTGCCGCTGCCAGGAATATGTATGCGTTTTTTATTTTGTACATTTTTTGTCTGTGGGCGATAATAAATGATTATCTTTGCGACTCGGGTTTTCGGGGCGGGGCATCCCGGTGGCCGGAATCCCGTTGCGCCTCGAAGGTTTTGCGGCGCAAAAATAGGAAAATTAAGTATCAATAGGAAATTTTACGGTGTCTGCGTCGGTAAGAAAAATATTTGCGGCCTTGCTGTTGTCTTTCCTTCTGTGGGGAGCCGACGCATTGGCCCAGTATGACACCAACGTCTTTTTTTTCAGGGGGCGTCAGGCGATAATCGACGGGAAATATTCTACCGCCATCGAGAATTTCAATATCCTTGCCTCCATAGATTCGACGAACTATCTGACATTCTTTTTCAGAGGCATAGCCAAATACAATCTCGGCGATGTCAGGGGCGCATACAGCGATTTCAATACTTCCGTCAGGCTGAACCCCGTGTTTACGTCCGGTTATCACTATCGGGCCATAACTTCCAGCCGTTCAGGGAAGTACGAGGACGCCTTGAAGGATTACGAGAAAGCCATAAGTCTCAGACCGGGTTTCGTAGGGCTGTATTTCAGCAGGGGAGTGACGTATTTCCTGTCGCAGCAGTTCGACAAGGCCGTCTCCGATTTCAACAGGTATATCCGCAAGGAGCCGAAAGACCCGTCGGCCTATCTGAACAGGGGTGCCTGCTATCTGTTCCTGAAGGACACCGTCAAGGCCCTGAACGACTATAACAAGGCTATCAAGCTGGACAGGTTCGACCCGGAAGGGTATGTCAGGAGGGGAAGGGTCTATGCCTCGCGTCAGGAGTACGACAAGGCCATCGTCGACCTGGACAGGGCCATAGACCTCGACACGTCGAATACGTTCGCTTATTTCAACAGGGCGATATTGTATTACGAGACGCAGGACTACAACAGGGCGATGTCCGATCTGAACAGGGTGCTGAGGGACGAGCCGGGGAATGCGCTCACCCTTTACAACCGCGGGCTGATAAATGCCCAGGTGGGCGAGTTCGAGAATGCCCTTTCGGATATGGACAGGGTGCTGAACATAAATCCCGAGAATGTGCTGGCCTATTTCAACAGGGCCTCTATTTTCATTGAACTCGGCAGGTACGAGGATGCTCTCGAGGACTACGACAGGGCGATAGAGCTGTATCCGGACTTCGCGAAGGCATATATGAACAGGGCGTATGTGAAGAATATGCTCGGAGACTATGCTTCGTCGAAGCAGGATTACGATACGGCGCAGAAGAAGGTGCAGGAATATAGACGGAAGAACGATGCCGGGGAAGCTTCGTTCGCCGATACCACCCGGAAATACAATGCCCTGCTGGCTTTGGATGCCGAGTTCGCACAGAAGGATTTCAATGACGAACTGCTCCAGCACAGGGACATAGATGTGCGTCTGAAGCCTTTGTACAGGTTCTCTCTTGCGGAGAGGAAGCAGGATGTGCAGTATGCCCTGGAGCACAGGTATGAAAATCCGTTAGTGTCCAGGTTCATTGCCGAAGCCCCTGTAGGGATGGCTCTTACGAGTGCCGATACGCTTTCCGCCGGAGCGTCCGTGATGGCGGAGGCGGAGCAGATCCTGTACGGCACGACAGACGGAAGCGCCCTTAACAGTTTCGGCCGGGCCCTGTACGAGACGGAGAACCGGCAGTACAATTCGGCTCTCGCCTATTACGACAAGGCCATAGATTCGGCATCGGGCCAGGATGATGCTCTCGGGCAGTATTACAAGGCGTTCTACTATATGAACAGGGCTGTGCTCAGGGCGCGGATGATTGAGTTCATTTCTTCCATAGAGAGCAATGTCCAGGTTCTTACCATGGATGACTCCGGAAATACCCGGGCCCGTGTAAGGGATCAGATCACCCACCAGTACGACTATTCGGAGGCCATCAGCGATATGGTCGAGGCGGTAAAGACGGTACCGGATCTTCCGTATTTCCATTTCAATCTCGGAAACCTGTATTGCCTGTCGGCGGAACATATCAATTCCATCGAGAGCTATACCCGGGCCATCGAGCTGTATCCGTATATGGGAGATGCGTATTTTAACCGCGGACTTGTGCTCATCTACTTGAAGGACAGAGAGAAAGGCTGTATCGACCTGTCCCGGGCAGGGGAACTCGGCGTGGAGGAGGCGTACAGCGTCATCAAAAAATACTGCGAAGATGAAAACTGATGCAGTCAGTCGGGAGGATTCAGCAAGATGTTGAGGTTTTTCAGTTTGTCAAGCGGCAGTTGCGGGAACTGCTACTATCTCGGAACGGAGGATAACGGGATCATTATCGATGCGGGGGTAAGCCTCAAACAGCTGAAAAAGGTGTTCCAGGCTTACAATGTCGGAATCGACACTATCCAGGGCATTTTCGTGACCCACGACCATCTCGACCATATCAGGGCCTTGGGCTCGTTCTGCAAGCGCCTTTTCAAGCCGGTCTATACTACGGAAGCCATACACGATGCCCTGCTGCGCCATTCTTTTACCTCGTCTGCGATAGGACCTTTCGGAAGGGTAATCCCCGAGGGCGGGACCGTGGAGCTGCCGGGATTTTCGGTGCGGTGTTTTACCGTTCCTCATGACGCTACCCAGACTGTGGGGTATTCGATAGATGCGCACGGACACAGGTTCGTGATAATGACCGATGTCGGCAGAATGACAGAGGAGGCTTTGGAGGAGGCTGTTTCCGCCGATACCCTCGTTATCGAGTCGAACTACGACATCGACATGCTTATGGCCGGCCCTTATCCGTATGAATTGAAAATGAGAATAGTTCAGGGCTGCGGGCATCTGAGCAACGACGAGTGCGCCTCCGCCCTGAAGCGGTCCGCACATCCCGGGCTGAAAAACATCTTTTTATGCCATCTGAGCGAGAACAACAACACCCCTGAACGGGCCTTTGCCGCATCTTCCGCCGCATTGTCCGAGGCCGGTGTTCCCAAAGGCACTGTCCAGCTGCGCTGCCTGCCGCGGGCCTGCCCTTCGCCTGTATTTTTTCTATGACGGAACTATGATACACAATCCCACCATCATCGACATCGCACGCGAACTCGGTATATCCAAATCGACCGTGTCACGGGCTCTTGCCGGACATCCGAGCGTGAAGCCACAAACAAGGGAAAAGGTAATGGAAAAGGCTGCCGAGATGCGGTACAAACCGAATTTTATGGCTAAAAACCTGACCAAAAGCAGGTCGAAAGTCATAGGTGTAGTCGTGCCGGAATTCGTGAATTCCTTTTTCCCGAGGATAATCATACAGATCCAGAATCTGTTCGACAGCAAGGGCTACCATGTGCTGATTACCCAGTGCGACGAGTCCTGGGAAGCGGAAAGACGGAATCTCAAGCTGTTGGAAGAGAGTATGGTAGAGGGAATCCTGATTTCCGTGGCTGCGAAGGGAAAGAATACCGACTATTACAGGGAACTGGTCGCAAAGGGAATTCCTGTCGTTTTCTTTAACAGAACGGATTCGGAAGTGGATGCGTCCTCAGTATCGATAGATGACTACAAATGGTCTTTTTTCGCAACCGAACATCTGATTTACACCAGGCGGAAGCTCGGACAGGCTTCTCCCTCGGTGATGCACTTTATGGGCCCTCAGGATATCGATCTTTCCGTGACGAGATGCAGGGGATATGCAGATGCCGTCGCCAAACATCATCTGAGTGCTAATCCTGCCCTGACTGTGAAAACAGACGGAATCACCAAAGAGGAGGGGTACCGGCAGATGTCCCTGCTTGTGGAAAAGGGGGTTGTCCCGGATGCTCTTTTCTGTTTCAACGACCAGTTGGCTCTCGGGGCTATGAAGGTTCTGAGGGAAAGGGGAATTGCCGTTCCGGACAGGGTGTCGGTTATGGGCTTTTCAGAGTCGCAGTCTGCCTTGGTGTCGGTACCTGCCCTGTCTTCGGTGGCGCAGCCGTTGGAGGAGTTGGGAAAAACAGCCGCGCGGCTGCTGCTCGACAAAATCGAGAATCCTGCCGGAAAGCCGGAAAAGGTCATTCTCAATGCCGTTTTGAATGTCCGCAGGTCATCCGACCCGAACAGCGACGATGCCGGTTTCAGGTAGTATTTGCGGAAATCAGGACTGTTGTCCATTATCATTTCTTATTGCTGAATCATAAGTTTTGGGAACGGTTGCACAAAATTCA
>CASFLY010000058.1 GCA_949295645.1 uncultured Bacteroidales bacterium
AATGCAAAAAACTTCGTCCATATTGCGAACAAGTTCGCATATTTCCTCAGTTTCTTGCATTGCTCTCGGCTTCTGCGTATATTTGCAGAAAATTTTAGAAGATGAAGCAGATTATTGCAACAGAAAATGCGCCGAAGGCGGTAGGGCCGTATTCGCAGGCTGTCGAAGTGAACGGAACCCTGTACATTTCAGGCCAGATTCCGGTGGTGCCGGCAGACGGTTCGGTTCCGGAGAGCATCGAAGCCCAGACCAGGCAGTCCCTGAAAAACATCGGTGCTATCCTCGAAAAGGCCGGAATGTCGTACGGGAATGTAGTGAAGACGACCGTCCTGCTCGACGACATAGCGGATTTTTCGGCTATGAATGCAGTATATTCGGAATTTTTCACGGAAGAAAAGCCGGCAAGGGCCTGCTATCAGGTCGCTGCTCTTCCTATGGGCGTCAAAGTAGAAATCGAAGCCATCGCCGTACGGTAAATATTTCGTATATTTGCCCGCCTGGAACAGATGGAATATCAGATGAACAGAAAAACCATAATCTTATGTGTGACGGCGATCGGAGTCTTTCTGATAATCGTGTCCGTCGCACTTTTCTTTTTGTATTCGGGGACGGGAAAACCCAAGGACGACATCGCCTCCGACCGCGAGTACATGCTCTTTTCCGCGGTGCCTTCCGATGCGGTATCGGTTCTGAAATTCCAGGAGTTCGGTGAGATGACCGCCTGTATAGCTTCGGACAACTCCGCTGTCGGCAGTTTCTTTACGGACAGGGTTTCATCCGGAAGTATGGAGGCTTTTCTCGGGAAGGTTTCCGCTTCCTCCTCTCTGTACCGGAGCCTGCTGTCGTCTCCGGCCGTCCTCTCGGTGCACGATATCGGCGACCTGGCTTCTCTCCTGGTCATCGATGCGGGAAAGGCGGGAGCCGGACCTGCCGCAGAGGCGGATTCGCTGTGTGCGATCGCCTCGGGGTGCGACCTTGAGGCACAATACGTCGATGCTTCTGAAGCGGCTTCTTCCCGGAGTCCTCTCAGAAAACGTTCCCTGCTCCTGCTATCTTCGTCCGACATCCTGATACAGTCTTCTCTCCGGCATCTCAAATCGGAAGTATCTGTCCTGGATGTTCCCGGATTCCCGGAATCGGTGGAGAAGGCGGAAGGAGGGACGATGCTGGTGCTGCCGTCTTCGGGAGCCGGAAAAATATCGTCTGAAATCTTTTCAGCCGCATACGGAAACTATGCCGGCTTCTTCAGAAAATATGCGGACTGCACGGCCTTTTCATTGAAGACCTGTACTTCGGACTCTTTCTATATGACAGGGAAATCCTGGTCCGAGGGCGGGGCGGATGATTTTATGAACGTGTTTGCAGGCCTCAGGCCTTCTGCGCCGGAAATCGCTTCCGTGCTGCCGTCATATACCGTTTATGCCGTATCTCTGCCGCTTTCCGACGTGTCGGCCTATTGCGAAGCCTGGCGGGGCTTTTCCGAGACCCGCTCATTGTCCCGCACCCTCGAATCGGAGTTCGCCGCATTGAAGAAACGTACGGGAACCGATCCTGCCGACTGGGCCAGGGCTGTCGGCATCAGGGAGGTCGCAAAAGCGGCATACACTGTCGGTGGCTCTTTGGAAACGGTCTTGCTCGTCAGGGTCTCCAATATGGACAGTCCTTTGGTATTCAAGGGGAACCGAGGCGTCACAAAAGAGAATGCCGGTGGGAAAATCCTCGATTACGCCTGGAAGGGCTATCTTTCGGCGCTGTTCGGCCCTCTTTTCTCGCTCGAGGACGAATCCCTCTTCCTGCTTCACGGCGACTGGCTCATAGTCGGCAGCCGTACTGCCCTGGACGAGTACCTGGGAGGGAGGGCGACCGATTATCTTCTGTCGGACTATCTCGCTGACGCATCGGTTCCTGACGCGCTTTCGGGCAGGAATGCTTATTTCGTTTCATACCATTCCCTTACGGAAGACGATGCCTTTACCGCATCCCTGTTTTCAAAGGATTTCCTTCCGGCAGTGAAAACCTCTGCCGAAGGCGTCAACTTCGAGCCGGCCTTCCTGTGCGTCGAAGAGGGAAAATCGGGAATGGAGGTGAATTTCAGACTCTGCAGGACCGTCGTGACCAAGAGCCAGGCCCCTACATTCGAGAGGGATGCGTCCGTAGAGATACCGAAAGGACCGTTCAGGGTGAAGAATTCGGGAACGGGGAAGATGAACCTGTTCTACCAGCAGGAAAACCTGTACCTGTGTCTGCAGGAAGAGGGCGGTAAAGGGCTTTGGGGCGTTCCGTTCTCTGCCCCGATATGCGGCTGTGCGCAGACCGTAGACTATTATGCCAACGGCAAGTTGCAGATACTGTTCGCTTCGGGGACGAAACTTCATCTGATCGACAGGCTCGGACGTTTCGTGAACCCGCCTTTCCCTGTCGATCTCGGAAAGGAAATACTGGTCGGTCCCGACGTATATGATTTTTCGGGAAGGAGAAAATACAATGTCATGATCCTCCACAAGGACAATACGATCGAGATGTACAATCTTCAGGGGCGCAGGCCTGCCGAATGGAAGACCATTACGGCAGCCGAGACCATAAAGGGCCTTCCTGAGCGCATCGTTGTCGGGGGAAGGACATACTGGGTGGTCAGGACTTCCATGCAGACCCTGATTTTCGGCTTCTACGGAGGGAAGTCTCTGACGGAATTTACCGGCGACAGGATGATCCGTCCGGACAGCGAAGTAAAGGCTGCCGGCGACGGAGCCGTGGAAGTGACCTGTTATGACGGCAGGAGACACACCGTAAGACTCGAAGTATAAAATAAACTGCAAGCCGAGAGCAGTGCCGGAACTTGTTCAGGCAATGCCGAGGCGCAGCGTGATTGTAAACGAAGTTTAAAATAAACTGCAAGCCGAGAGCAGTGCCGGAGCTTGTTCAGGCAATGCCGAGGCGCAGCGTGATTGTGGACGAAGTATAAAATAGATTCTATATATTGCACACATAAAAATCGACCGAAATGATTGAATTTAAGTCTGTAAACAAACTTTATGAAAAAAGTTTCAGGGAAAACTGGGATCGCCCGGCCCTGTCCAACTACCAGGGTGTGACCCTGCACTATCGTGACGTGGCACGCAGAATAGCCAAAATGCACATTATGTATGAGCGCTGCGGCCTGAAAAGAGGCGACAAGGTGGCCATCTGTTCCAGGAATCAGGCGAATTGGGGAGTGTCTTTCCTGTCTGCCCTGACATACGGGGCCGTGCCTGTGCCTATCCTGCACGAATTCAAGCCAGGCAACATCCATCACCTTGTAAACCATTCGGAGGCGAAGATCCTGTTCGTGGACGAAGTGATCTGGGAAGGCCTCAGCGAAAACGAAATGCCGAACGTGCTGGCAGTCGTCCAGATCAACAATTTTTCGTTCCTCTACACAAAAACCGATGAAATCCAGGTTGTAAGGGAGCATCTCAACGAGTATTTCGGGCAGAAGTATCCGATGAATTTCACTCCCGACAGCCTCGACTATTACGAGGATTCTGCCGACGAACTGGCTCTTATCAACTACACTTCGGGTACGTCCGGCTTTTCGAAGGGCGTAATGATACCGTACAGGGCCATCTATTCGAACATAATGTTTGCCTGCGAGGTGCTGCCTATGATAGACAATACCTCCAATGTCGTGGCCATGCTCCCTTCCGCACATATGTACGGAATGATGTTCGAGGTGCTTTTCGAACTTGCCGTGGGTACCCACGTGCATTTCCTGACTCGGGTGCCGAGTCCGAAGATCATTATGCAGGCCCTCGCGGAGGTGAAGCCCGACATCGTGATAGCCGTGCCTCTTATCATAGAAAAAGTCTACAAGTCCAAGCTGAAGCCTCTGCTCGAGAAAAGCGGGGTGAAATTCCTGCTGAAGCTCCCGGGGGTGGATCATGTCCTGATGAAGAAGATCCGTACGGAGCTCGTATCCGCATTCGGCGGCAAATTCGAGGAAGTCATTATCGGAGGAGCGGCTTTCAACAAGGAAGTGGAGACGTTCTTCAAGAAAATCGGCTTTCCGTTTACGGTCGGTTACGGCATGACGGAATGTGCCCCTATCATTTCATACGATGACTGGAAGACGAACCGGGAATTCTCCTGCGGAAAGGCTGCACCGAATATGGAGATAAAGATAGATTCGCCTGAACCGGAAACTGTCCCTGGAGAAGTTCTGGTGAAGGGTATGAACGTTTTCCTCGGGTATTTCAAGAACGATGACGCCACGGCCGCCGTCTTTACGGAAGACGGATGGTTCCGTACCGGGGATATGGGCGTGATGGACAAGGACGGGTACCTTTACCTTCGCGGACGTTCGAAATGTATGATTCTCGGGCCTTCGGGTCAGAATATCTATCCGGAGGAGATAGAATCCGTGCTGAACAACATGCACTATGTCGTGGATTCTCTCGTGATAGAGGACCATGGCGGACTTACGGCCCTGATATATCCGGACTTCCATCAGGCAGAATCGGACGGGCTGGACAAGGAGGCCCTTCTGAACGATCTGAACGCCTCTCTCGCGGTCACGAACAAGGAACTTCCGAACTATGCACGCATAGCGAAGATAGAGATAATGCCGGAGGACTTCGAGAGGACTCCGAAGAGGAGCATCAAGAGGTATCTGTATCAGAGATAAAGCGGCTGTCATGGAAAAATTCGATCACAGTTATCTGCAGATGGCTTCGATCTGGGCGCAGAACTCCTATTGCAAGAGGCGCAAGGTGGGGGCTCTGATCGTAAAGGACAGGATGATCATATCGGACGGGTACAACGGTACGCCGTCCGGTTTTGAAAATATCTGCGAAGATGAAAACGGCGTTACGAAGCCGTATGTCCTTCATGCGGAGGCGAATGCGATAACAAAGGTCGCAAAGTCCGGCAACAGCAGCCAGGGGGCGACGCTGTATGTGACGGCATCCCCCTGTCTCGAATGTGCCAAACTCATCATCCAGGCCGGGATCTCCCGTGTAGTCTACAGGGATGAATACAGGCTTACAGACGGGGTGGACCTGCTGAAAAAGGCCGGAATCGAAGTCGAAAAAGTGGAATAGACAACAGAAATCCGATGAAAGACAGGACATATACGGCGGTAACGGCTCTCCTTGGAATAGTCCTGGGAGTGCTGGCGACATTGGTCATAGTGAAGATTACCGACAGCAGAAAGAAATTCGACGGTGATTACAACCGTTGGCGCAAACTGAATCTCATCCTGCAGGAAGTCGAGCGCAACTATGTCGACACCATAGATATGAAGGAAATGACGGATGCCGCAGTCGTGGCGGCACTGTCTAAACTCGATCCGCACACCGTGTACCTTCCTCCCGTGGCCTTGGAGGCTTCGGAGACGGAACTCGCAGGCAACTTCGAGGGAATAGGCATACAGTTCAACGTCCCGAACGACACCGCGATAGTCCTCAGTGTGATTCCCGGCGGCCCGTCAGAGAAGGCGGGACTTCTTCAGGGAGACCGGATACTTAAAGTGGACTCGGCCGTGATAGCGGGCAACAGGACTCCGCAAGACAGTATGGTGGCAAAGATGAAAGGCCCGTCGGGGACAAAGGTGAAGATAACGGTAAAGAGGGACAGTACCGAAATCCCTTTCGAGATAACCCGCGGGAAAATACCCGTTCACTGTGTGGATGCAGCCTTTATGATAAATGACACTACCGGCTACATCCGTCTTTCCAAGTTTACGAGGACTACCTATTTCGAGTTCTCCGCTGCTGCGGAAAAACTCCTGGGAGCCGGAATGAAGCGGTTGATTTTCGACCTGAGGGACAACACCGGCGGCTATTTCGACCAGGCATTCCTCGTATGCAACGAATTCCTGGAGCAGGATGACCCTATCGTCTATATGGAAGGCCTTCACAGGCCGAGGCAGGATTTCAAGGCTGACGGGAACGGAAGGCTGAAGGATGTGGATCTCGAAGTGCTGATCAACGAATCTTCGGCGTCCTCGAGCGAGATTTTTGCCGGAGCCATGCAGGACAATGACAGGGGAGTGATCGTCGGCCGCAGGTCTTACGGCAAGGGCCTTGTACAGGAACCTGTCAACTTTACCGACGGTTCCGGTCTGCGCCTTACTGTTTCACGGTTCTACACCCCGTCGGGGCGCTGTATCCAGAAGCCTTATACGGATGACTATGCCTACGACATTTACGAAAGGTACGCGCACGGCGAGATGACCGAGGCGGACAGTATGAAAGTCGACAGATCCCAGGAATACTTCACGCGTAACGGCCGTGTGGTTTACGGCGGGGGTGGCATCGTTCCCGACGTGTTTGTTCCGCTCGACACCACGAAGGCCAATGATTTCTTCATAGAAGCGAACCGGAAGTCCCTTCAGGTGCGTTTTGCCTCTTCGATTTTCGACAGATACCGCAGGACCCTGTCTTCGATAGATGACTTCGCCTCTCTGGAAAAATACCTTGAGGCCCTCGATCTGAAGGGAAAATTCCTGGACTATGCCGCCAAAGAGGGTGTAGTGCTGAAGCCGTCTCAGGAAAAGGATTTCGACACCTATATGATGCCTCAGATACGTGCCCTTGTGGGCCGGTATTCAAAACTTGAAGATGAAGCCTTCTACCGTTTCTATCTTTCTATAGACGAGACCGTGAATACTGCCCTGAATCTTACTTCTGGGCAATGAAACGGTAGGTGATTTCTCCGAACTGCCTTTTGGGAGCCGTAACGGATGCCGTGAAACGGGACAGACGTGCGGCTCTTTTCGCGTACTCCCTCAGGCACCTGTCCTGTGAAGAGTTTTCGTCCATAATCTCCACGTTCATCACTGCTCCGGACTGGTCTACGGTGATTCTTACCGTCACATCCCCGCCTCCGAGGCAGCGGTAGGCAGGGACTGAAAGCGTTATGGCCTTTCTTCCGTCCAGTGAGTAGGACACCACGGAAGGGCCTGTGTATGTCGTTTCCTCTTCAGCCGTTTCCAGGGGATCCGGCCTGGCCGGAGCAGCGTAGCCTTCGGGATCGTCTTCTTCCGGAGCGAATGCCCCGCTTTTCAGGCTCTTGTCGAGTCTTTCCGCATCGCGGTAAAGCTGCCCGACATCCGTATTGCGGTCGTCTTTAAGATGGCCGCTTCCTGCATCCACGGCTATGTTCCTGATTTCTTCCTCAGCCGGCGCCTGGTAGGGGAGTGCTCCGATAAGTCTGTCGAGCCTGTCGCTTATGCTTTCCTTGAATTCCGTTTCCATAGCCGTCCTTTCGGCTTCCTCGGCTGCGGAGAAATCCAGCAGGAACGAATTGTCCCCGCTGAGTGCCGAGCCGATTTGCGAAACAAGCAGGATGATCAGGACGGCAAGATGCAGGCTTACCGTCAGGTACAGGCCGGATCTGTCCTCTGTCGGAATCTCCGAAGCCTTGCGCCTGACCAGACTTGCCATATACCTTGCGCCGGCCCTTATCTTGTTGTAAAAACGCGAGTCCCTCAGTTTCACTGCTGTCCTTTTGAATGAAGCGCCTTTTCTATGGTGGCGGAGATGATGTCTATGGCCACCTTGTTGTGACCTCCCTGGGGAATGATGATGTCAGCGTATCTTTTGCTCGGCTCGATGAACTGCAGATACATCGGTTTTACCGTCTTCGTGTACCGGGCAATCACGGTTTCCACGGTTTTGCCCCTTTCAATGATGTCGCGTGCCATTACGCGCATCAGCCTGTCGTCGTCATCCGCATCGACGAAAATCTTGATGTCCATCTGTTCCCTGAGTTCGGCGCAGGTGAATATCAGAATCCCTTCGACGATGATGACGTCAGCAGGCTGTACGGTCACTGTTTCGGTTTTCGACCTGGAACAGGTCAGATAGGAATAGACGGGCTGCCGGATGCTTTTCCCGGACTTGAGGTCGCGCAGCTGTTCGTTCAGAAGCCGGAAATCTATGGAATCCGGATGGTCGAAATTCACTTTCTGGCGTTCCTCTATCGGCAGATGGCTCGAGTCCTTGTAGTAGGAATCCTGCGGGATGACGACTACCTTTTCGTGCAGCCGCTGTGTGATGGCATTTACCACCGTAGTTTTTCCTGAGCCGGATCCTCCTGCTATTCCTATGACCAACATATTGTCTTTCTGTTAATATTCGGCGTTCTTAGGCGTTCTCGGGAACGGTATCACGTCACGGATGTTGCTCATGCCGGTGACAAAAAGCAGCAGCCTTTCGAAGCCCAGACCGAAACCGCTGTGCGGGGCCGAGCCGAAACGTCTCGAATCGAGATACCATTCGAGGGTCTCCCTGCCCATTCCGAGTTCGGAGATGCGGGCTTCGAGTTTTTCGAGCGAAGCTTCCCTTTCCGAACCGCCTATGATTTCGCCTATCTTCGGGAAGAGGACATCCATGCCCCTGACGGTCTTGCCGTCTTCGTTCTGCTTCATGTAGAAAGCCTTGATGTCCTTTGGATAGTCGGTCATGATGACCGGTTTCCCGAAATGTTTCTCCACGAGATACCTTTCATGTTCGCTCTGCAGGTCCACGCCCCAGCCGACAGGGAATTCGAACTTCTCTCCGGAAGCTTCGAGGATCTTTATCCCTTCGGTGTAAGTCAGTCTGACGAAGTCGGTGTCGATGACGCCTTGGAGCCTTTCTATCAGCCCCTTGTCGAACATATCGTTCAGGAACCTGATGTCATCCATGCAGTTCTCCAGGGCATATCTTACCAATGACTTGATGAAATCTTCAGCCAGATCCATATTGTCATCGATGTCGTAGAATGCCATTTCCGGCTCTATCATCCAGAATTCCGCGAGATGTCGCGGCGTATTCGAATTCTCTGCCCTGAACGTCGGCCCGAACGTGTATATCTCGCCCAATGCCATTGCCCCGAGCTCTCCTTCGAGCTGTCCGCTCACGGTCAGACTGGTCTGCTTCCCGAAGAAGTCCTGCGAGTAGTCTATCCGTCCGTTTTCCTTTTTCGGCAGGTTGTTCAGATCAAGTGTGGTCACCTGGAACATTTCTCCTGCACCCTCGCAGTCCGATGCCGTGATGATAGGCGTGTGGAGATATACGAATCCCTTGTCGTTGAAGTATTTGTGGATGGCAAACGCCATAGCGTGCCTGATCCTGAGCACGGCTCCGAACGTATTTGTCCTCGGTCTCAGATGGGCTATCGTCCTGAGGAATTCCATGGAATGGCCTTTCTTCTGGAGAGGATAGCTGTCGGGGTTCGCTTCCCCGTAAATCCCGATTCCCTTTGCCTGTATTTCCACGGCCTGGCCGCTTCCGACAGACTGCACGAGAGTCCCTTTTACCCAGATGCAGGCTCCTGTGGTAATTCTTTTCAAAAGATCATCGCCGAAAGCGGCCGTTTCGACGACGATCTGTATGTTATTTATGGTAGAACCGTCATTAAGAGCTATGAAAGCTATGTTCTTGTTTCCTCTTTTCGTCCTCACCCAACCTTTTGCGGTCACTTCGCCGCCAGGTTCGCTTTTCAGTAAATCTTTGACTTTTGTTCTCATAAAATATGTTTTCGTATCTGTCCGTTTCTATTCGGTCAGCATTATTTTTTTCGCAATGTCGGTGTTGTCATAGCAGCCTCCGAATCTTTCAGCGCCCTTGCCTATGGCATAGACCGGAACAGGAATGCCGCTGTGGTTGTCGCTTGCCCAGCCGATATTCGCCTTGTTGTTCAGTTTCGCATTTTCCTCATTGCTCAGCACGTCCTGCCTGTCGTTCGCTATCCATGACTCTTCCAGTACTTTCCAGTCGAAGTCGTATCCGTTCTGGTCGGTCAGGGTAAGCCCGCCGGTCTCATGGTCTGCCGTGATGATGATAAGCGTCTCGTCCGGATGTTCGAGGTAGAAGGAATAGGCCTCTTTCACGGCGTCATCGAGTTCGAGCACCTTCTCGGTCACGGACATAGTTCTGTTTGCGTGGCTTGCCCAGTCGATGTTACCGCATTCAGCCATTATGAAGAACGGCTTGCCGTTTGCAGAGAAGCGGTCGATGGCGACATCGAGCATCTCGGCCAGGGTGAGGTCCTTGTCTTCGGTATGCTCTACGAAATAGTCCTTGCTTGCGGTTTTCCTGTTCCTTGCCTGGCAGAGAACGATCTTTTCAGCGTCCTTTTCAGCCTCGTATTCGGTCAGCCCGTAACTTACGGTGTAGCCTTCGCTTTCAATGATGTTGTCGATGTCTTCCTTGTCGTTGTCTTTCCCGTTGAAATCGAGGAAGCCGTCACCTGCGAAGAAATCGAAGCCGCTTTCAGGTATCTGCAGGCTTATCTCATAGTAGTCCCCGCGGGAATTCGCGTGAGCATAGAATGAAGCCGGTGTGGCGTGGTTCACTGGAACGTTGCTCATAATCCCGATCTGGTACCCTTTTTCCTTGAGGTCGTATGTGTAGCTTTTCAGTATTTCTCCGTTCGCGTCCTTCCCGAGCACTCCGTTGTTCGTCTTGCAGCCTGTGGCCAGGGCGGTCCCGGAAGCCGACGAGCAGGTGATGCTGTGGTTGGCCGAGTATGTGCTTGCCATTCCTATGTATGGGAATTTGGTGAACGAAAGCCTGCCGATTCCTCCGAGTTCTCCGTCCTTATAGGCCAGATAGGATTCAGTGACAGCCATCTGGGCCTGCCCCATACCGTCTCCTATGAAGAAGAAAATGTATTTGGCCTGTTCATCGGCCTTGTTTCCATTCACTGTCCCGCAGCCGGAGAATGTGCAAAGGGCTGCAATTGCGCTTAAAGTAAAAAGTTTTAGTCTCATAATACATCATGCTTTAGCGACCCCAAATTTAGCATTTTTTCCGCCATAATGTGCCGGATATCTCCAAAAAATCGAAATCGTTAACCATTGGAAAACGAAGGCGGCTGAAAATCGCTTTCCAGCCGCCTTCGTTTCAGGTCTTACAGTCAGTATTATTCCGCCGCCTTTCTTGCCGCGTACATGATTTTCAGCGCGGAGCATCTTCTGAGCTCCTGCTTTACATCCGTGATGATACCCATCCTGACATCTGCGTCGGCCCTGATGGATACTGTCATATACTGTCTGTCCACTTCGCTCATCGCGTCGCGTTCGGCTGCGATGAAGTCGCGGATTTCGTCAACTGTCTTGAAAGAGTCGTTCAACTGGATACGTGCATCTGTACCGTACATCTTCTGAAGAGATGCTATAGGTGAACCGATGTTGATGTACGAAGTCAGGTCCTTGCGTTCGAGCTTGGCTACTTCCGAAGCTTCCGGAAGGTTCACCATGACCTTGTTCTCCGTTTCACGCATACTGGTGGTCACCATAAAGAAGAACAGAAGCATGAACACGATGTCGGACATGGACGCTGTGGTCAGTCCCGGAACGGATTTTTTATCTCCCTTTCCTCCAAATTTTGACATAATCTATTCTCCTTTAGTTTTTAGATACATCCTTAGGCTCGGCCTCAGAGATGTTCTGAGGTATGGCCTCCCTTACAATGGCCTGCTGGTCGTTGTTCAGGTTCAGGTACGCTTTTCCGAAATGTGCTTTGGCAAACTCGTCCCTCAGTTCGTTGACAGCCTTTACGAGCTCGTTCTGTACGGCTATGTAGGCCTTGTAGCTCGTACCGCGGTCGTTCTGCAGGGAGATGATGCCTTTCGAAACATTGTATGTACCGAACCCTTCGATCTCTTTCGGAGTCCTTTCCGGAAGATTTGGGTCATTGTTGGCATTTACAAGGAATTCCTTTATCTTGTCTTTCAGAAAGCTGACATCCATCGGTTCATTACCAGCGAACAGCCTGTCAGCAGAGTTGATCCTCACGATGATGATGTTCCTCCTGTTGACTTTCTGGTCCTGCACCTCCTGATTTTCATCAGGTATAGGCGGAAGACGGCGCTGCAGTCCCGAGTCCTGATTCATCGTAGTGGTCATCAGGAAGTAAGAGAGCAGCAGGAATGCGATGTCCGCTGATGATGCTGAATTTAATTCTGGAGTCTTCTTAGACATAGTTTTCTTTATTTATTGCGGATTGCATTATAAATTCCACCACCGATGATGGCCAAAACCGTCAGGGCACAGAGAATGTATGTGAGGTTCAGTACCGTGTCCGTAAGTTTCAGTGTCATCTGGCTGACTTCCTTTCCTACATAACCCACCGCCGGGGCGCCGGAAGATACGGCGTAGACAATGCCTACCACTACCACCACGGCCACGAACTCGATTCCCATCTTGATAAGGTTCTTTGGGTTGTTGATCGCGCTGATGGCTATGCCGAAGACAATGGCGGCGGCTATGCCTACTACCACCAGGACGTACGCCCAGTAGAGCAGGGTGTTGACAGAGGCATCGTTGAAGCCTACTGCATAGCCCCATACCGTTATGGCCGTACTGACTATCATCAGTACCCATAACATTATCTTAACTATTTTCTCGAAATTGATGGATGACATTGTCTGCTATTTTTTATTCTCATATTTAACCAGGATGTCTACAAGGGAGATGGATGCGTCTTCCATGTCGATGGAGAGCGAGTCGATCCTCGATACGATGTAGTTGTAGAACACCTGGAGAATAATGGCAACGATCAAACCGCCGACGGTCGTGATAAGGGCGACTTTCATACCACCTGCAACGACGTTAGGCGAGATGTCGCCTGCAGCCTGGATAGCATCGAATGCCTGCACCATACCGACCACGGTTCCAAGGAATCCGAGAGATGTGGAAAGTGCGATGAAGAGGGCCACCCAGGTAAGTCCGTTCTCCATAAGGCTCATCTGTACAGAACCGTAGGAAACGACAGTCTTCTCGACTACCTCGACACCCTGATCCATACGCAGGAAACCCTGATAGAAGATGCTGGCAACAGGTCCGCGGGTAGTGCGGCACACTTCCTTGGCAGCTTCTACACCGCCTTCGTTGAGAGCAGCTTCGATCTTTTCGAGAAGTTTCTTGGTATTGGTCTTGGAGAAGCTCAGGTAGAGGATTCTCTCGATGGAGATAGCCAGACCGAAGATAAGGCAGAGGATGATAGAAGCCATAAAGCCAGGGCCACCCTCGATGAACTTGGTCTTGAGCTGCTGGTGAAGAGGAACCTCGCTTGGAGCTGCCTGGAACGGATTCGCAGATGCAGCCTGAGCCACTTCTTCTGTCGCTGCCGCAGAGTCAGGAGCAGCTGTAGTGTCATTCTGAGCTACTGCCACCTGAGCGGTGAATGCCATCATTGCAATGGTAGCAAGTGATATGAAAAAATTTTTCATAATAGTTTGTGTGTGTTTAATTAATAATGTATCAGTTTGTTATAATTCTTTCGGTCGCAGATTCAATTACGCGGTCGTTCTAAAACCGGTGCAATTTAGCAAATAATTTTTATATGGCAATAATTATTTTGTTATTTCTCCCCTCAGGTTTTTGTCGAGTTCCCGTGCCACGAAAGCATTGTCTTCGGATATGCCCATAAGGTAAAAGAGCTTTGCCAAAGCCCCTTCGGTGGTGCAGTCATAGCCGCACAGCACTCCGGCATCCCTGAGTTTCTTGCCGGTGGCATAAAGGCCCATATCGACGGAGCCGGCAAGGCACTGGGTGACATTGAGTATGATTTTCCCCATCGCGATTCCTTCTTCGATTATGTCGAGGAACCATTCCTTCGTGGGGGCGTTGCCGGAGCCGTAGGTTTCTATGATTACGGCCCTTGTCTCGGGCCCGCAGAGTATGTTCCTGACTACCTGGGGCGTGATGCCGGGATGTATTTTCAGAATCGAGACCCTGGTGTCGAGCTCCGTGTGGAAAACGGGGCGCCGCGACCAGTCGTCGGGCCGTCGGATGTTTGCCCGGTCGTACCTTATGCTGATGCCGGCTTCGGCCAGAAGAGGAAAGTTCCCGGATCTGAATGCGCGGAAATTCTCCGAACTGACCTTGCTGGTCCTGTTGCCTCTCATCAGGGAATTTCCGAAGCAGATGCACACTTCCGGCACAATGGCATGGCCCTGCGGATCCTTGTCGGCCGCTATTTCCACGGCCGAAACGAGGTTCTCTTTTCCGTCGGTCCTTGCCGCCCCGACAGGAAGCTGGCTGCCGGTAAATATGACCGGCTTCGTGAGCCCTTCTATCATAAAGCTCAGCGCCGAGGCCGAATAGGCCATCGTGTCCGTCCCGTGCAGAATCACGAAGCCGTCGTATTCCTCGTACCTTTCATCGATGAGCCGGACGGTCTTCTGCCAGAGTTTCGGCTCGATGTCGGCGGAATCGATGACCGGGTCGAAAGTGCAGGAGTCTATCCGGTATGCGAATTTTCCCAGTTCGGGCACTTCTTCCAGTATCTGCGAGAAATCGAAGGGTTTCAGAGTCTGTTCCACGGGATCGGCCTTCATCCCGATCGTCCCGCCGGTGTAGATGAGCAGGATCGAAGATTTTTCCGTTTTTGTGTCGAATGTGAATTTCATATCGCTTCTATATCCTGAAAAGCCTTTCGGCATTGGCGGAGGTGGTTTCCGCGACTTCTTCCACCGTAATTCCTTTCTGCAGGGCCGTCTTTTCCGCAATCAGGGGCACGTATGCGCTCTCGTTCCGCGTCCCGCGATGAGGTGCAGGCGTCAGATACGGAGAATCGGTCTCCAGAACTATCCTTTCGAGGGGAATCTCCTTTACGGTCTCGGCTATCGAGGCTTTTTTGTATGTTATTACGCCGCCTATCCCGACGTACCAGTCTCCGTATTTTCCTAAATTCCTGAAAGTCTCGATGCTGCCGCTGAATGCGTGGAACACTCCCGCAGGGGAGAGATGCCTGCACCGGTCCAGCACCTTGAAAACGGGCTCCGTGGCATCCCTCGAATGCACGATGACCGGCAGCCCGAGCCGGCACGCAAGCCTGATCTGGGCCTCGAATGCCTCTTCCTGTTCTTTCAGGAATTCTTTCGACCAGTAGCAGTCGATGCCGATTTCACCGACGGCGCAGATTTCCGTCCCGGAAGATATCCTGCCCTCGATTTCCTCTATCTCTTCCCTCCAGCAGGGCCCTACGGATGTGGGGTGAAGCCCGAGGCAGGGGAAAAGGGTGCCGGGGTGCCTGCCGGCCAATGCGAACATGGAGTCGCGGGAAGCCTTGTCGATGTCGGGCAATACCATTTTCCTTACGCCGGCATCGACGGCCCGTTGTACGGCGGCATCGGAATCCTCCAGGAACTGCCCGTCGTAAAGATGCGAGTGTGTGTCTATGAAATACATTTCGTGAAAATGTCCGAAAAATTTCCAAAAATACTTCAGAAAATCGGCAATGGCAATATTCCGGCGTCTTACCTTGTGCTTTTTGTGCGGATGGAGCATCTTTGCAGAAGGTCGACGCTGATGAAACCGTCGTTTTCAAGCAGTCCGGTGAGCTCTGCGACGGTACGGTAGCCGAAACCGGTCAGTTCCGCGAGTCCGGTCAGTGAAATCCTGTCATTCCGTTTTATGGCGAGCAGTATCGCGGCTATCTTTTCCACCTCGCTGCCGTCCAGTGTGTTTCCGTAGTGTCTGGCCGCGTTCCTCTCCGGTCTGGACTGCGTGCGGCGGAACGGGTATCCCAGACTTTCCAAAAGGTCTTTCCCGGAGATTATCGGGGCGGCAGTGCCGGAACGGATCAGCCAGTTGCATCCCTCGGACAGCGGGTCGCCGGCCCTGCCCGGAAGTGTGTAGACATCTCTGTCGTAGGAAAATGCCTGCCTGGCAGTGATCATGCCTCCGCCGCGGTACCTTGATTCCGTGAGGATGACCGCCCTGCAGATTCCCGCGATGATCCTGTTCCTCCTGACGAAGTTTACAGGCATCGCCGCGGTGCGGAGCGGGTAGTCGGAAACCAGTGCCGAGCCCTTTTTCGCGGCAATCCTTTCCGCATATCCCCTGTGCCTGGCCGGATACACGGAGTCGGCTCCTGTCGCCATGACGGCCACGGTGTCCAATCCGCAGTCCAGTGCGGCAAGGTGTGCCGTAATGTCTGTGCCGTAGGCCAGACCGCTGACGATTACGGGTTTCCTGCCGGTTTCCGACAGCGCTTCTATGATTTTCCTGCACCAGTCCCTGCCGTAGTCCGAAGCGTTGCGGGTTCCGACTATGGCGATGAAATCGCGGTCGTCGAAACAGTCCTGCGGGTACCCGCTCCTTATGTACAGACCGGCCGGAGAGTCTTCGCATTCCGTCAGGAGCGCAGGATATCCGGTTTCGCCCCTGCCGACGAACGCTATGCCTGATCCGGCGGCATTTTCTATTTCTTCTGCGGCCTTTTCAAGCGTGCCGGCGTTTATCTCGGCAGTGTATTTCGAATAGGGCCCGAGTATTTCTTCCAGCCCGTCCCGCCCGATGCCGAAGACGGCTTTTGCCGAACCGAAATGGTCCAGCAGGGCGTTCGCTATCCTCGGTTCTGCGCCGAAAACCATATTCAGCGCGCACAGGCATACTTTTTCTTCAGGAGAATTCTGCATTTTTTCCCTGAAAGTACGGCTTTTGGCAAACAAAAAAAGACAGAAAAAGAAAATTCTGCCTTTTTTGTCTTTTTAGTGTCTTTTTCCGTTTTTTGCATCGGAATTTTCTTTTTCCGATACTTTTTTCCCGGAGAAAACCGTAATTTCCGGCCCGGGTCATAATGTCCGGATTATAAAATGCTCAGATTATAAGCAGTGCATCTCCGTACGGGCCGAACCTGTAGTCTTCCTTCAGGGCCGTGGCATAGGCCTTCATCACATTCTCATATTCTCCGAAAGCCGCTACGGACATCAGCATGGTGGAGCCGGGGAGGTGGAAGTTCGAAACTATGGCATCCGGGATGGAGAACCGGTACGGAGGGAAGATGAATTTGTTCGTCCATCCGTCGTAAGGATTCACCTCATCGTAGGAAGTGACGTATGTTTCGAGAGCCCTCATCACGGTGACGCCCACGGCGAGGACCTTGTTTTTGGCCCTTTTCGTGCGGTTTATGATGTCAGCCGTTTCCTCGGAGATTATGACCCTCTCGGAATCCATCTTGTGCTTGGACAGGTCTTCGACATCCACCGAACGGAAATGACCTATGCCCATGTGCAGGGTGATGAATGCCTTATTTATGTCTTTGAGAATCATTCTGTTGAACAACTCCCTGCTGAAGTGCATTCCGGCTGCCGGAGCAGCTACGGCTCCCTCGTTCTTCGCGAAGATGGTCTGGTAGTTCTCCGCATCCTCCGGGACGACCTTTTCCCTCACGAACTTGGGCAGCGGGGTCTCTCCGAGCGAATAGAGGGTGTCCTTGAATTCTTCGTACGAGCCGTCGTACAGGAATCTCAGAGTCCTGCCCCTCGAAGTGGTGTTGTCGATGACCTCGGCTACCAGGCTTTCGTCCTCTCCGAAATAGAGTTTGTTGCCTATCCTTATTTTTCTGGCCGGATCCACTATCACGTCCCAGAGCCTCTGCTCGCGGTTCAGCTCCCTGAGGAGGAACACCTCGATTTCGGCCTTGGTCTTTTCCTTGTTTCCGTAGAGCCTGGCCGGGAAGACTTTCGTATCGTTCAGGATGAACGTGTCGCCTTTCCCGAAATAGTCTATGATGTTTTTGAAGAGTTTGTGCTCGATTTCACCGCTGGCCCTGTGAAGGACCATAAGTTTGCATTCATCCCTCCATCTCGGAGGCTCCTGCGCGATCTTTTCCTTGGGGAGATTGAACTGGAATTGCGAAAGCTTCATTTCTTATATAAGAATCCTATTCTTGTATCGTCTGTCCGACGGTTTTATTAAACAAAAATTTCACGACATTTTAGTATACGAAATTTTCAAAAAATTGTTTCGTTTTCGAGAGATTTTCGTTAAAAATATTTTTCTTTCCGATATTTTTTCGTTAAATTACACCTTTTCCCCTGAAAACTTCCGTGATGGAAGGGTAGGTATTGTCCAAAAAGTCGGGAAGGCTGCTTTTCGCGACCCACGCCGCCTTCGTTATGTCTTCTTCCGTCTGCGGAATCAGGTCGGTCGGAGCCGTGTAGAGCATGTCGAACCACCAGGTATGTTTCAGATGCCAGATTCCGTCCCGCCTGTAGCAGTGGTCCGTGATGCAGATGAGATCTTTAAGTGTCAGGTCCTTGACTCCGGTTTCTTCCTGCACTTCCCTCAGGGCCGTGACCCTGATGTCCTCGCCTTCTTCCCGGTGTCCTTTCGGCAGGTCCCATAGCCCTCCGCGGTTTATCAGCAGGAAATCCCCGCGTCTGTTCGACACCAGCCCGCCGCCTGCATCCACCTGTCTGAATTCCGCGCAGATGGCGCTGTATGTACTTTCGACATCGTCCGTGGGGATGAATATTCTCCCGAGATTGCTGCCCGGCGTTTCGAACATCTGCACTATGCTGCGGATATCGTCTTTTTCCCCGATGCTGTAACGTATCGCATTCGGGTCTGAAAGAGCCTGTTCTTGCGGATGACAGATGACTATGCTTTTCTTTTCAAGGTATATCCTGTACATCTTATGCGTTTAATTACTATCTTTGCGGGATATGTCCGAAAATATGTTTGCAAATATATAAAAATATGGAATCAAAGGAAGTAACAGTGGCCAAATCCCTGCTTGACATCAAGGCAGTGTTGTTGAGCCCGGACAAACCTTTTATCTGGGCGTCCGGATGGCATTCTCCCATCTATTGTGACAACAGGCGAATATTGTCATTCCCGGACATCCGTGAAAATGTATGCCGCCTTATGGCCGACATCATCAGAGAAAAATACCCTCAGGCCGAAGTCATTGCCGGTGTGGCCACCGGCGCCATAGCTCATGGAATGCTCATAGCCTGTTTTCTCGGCAAGCCTTTCGTCTATGTCAGGCCGAAGCCGAAGGATCATGGCACGGGCTCCCAGATCGAGGGAATCCTGGACAAGGGGGCGAAGGTAGTAGTCGTGGAGGATCTGATTTCGACCGGGAAAAGCAGTCTTGCAGCCGTGGATGCCCTGAACAAGGCGGGTGCGGAAGTCCTGGGAATGGTGGCTATCTTCTCATACAATTTCAACCAGGCCAGGCGGGCTTTCGAAGAGTCGAATGTCGAGCTTACGACTCTGACGAACTATGATGCCCTCATCGAGGTCGCAAGCCAGACCGGCTATATCAGGAATTCGGATCTCGAATGTCTCAGGGAATGGCGGTTTTCCCCTTCGACCTGGGGCCAGACGGAGTAGCCTATGGCGACGGAGATAAAAAGCAGGCATGCGACGGTGTCGAGACAGCCGTACGAACTGTATATGGCCTTCGTGGACATGCGGAATTTCCTGCAGTTCCTTCCGGAAGACAAAAAGGAGGGGATAACGGCCGACTATGATTCCGTGCACGGAAAGGTGCAGGGATTCGACATAGGCGTGAGAGTGGCCGAAAGGGTACCGTATTCGAGGATAGATTTCAGGGATGACGGGGCTCCGTTCCAGTTTTCCCTTTCCATGTTTTTCGATCCTGCCGCGGAAGCCGGAAAGACGGATTTCCATATCGAATTCTCGGCAGAACTGAATTTTATGATGAAAATGCTGCTCGGATCCAAGCTGAAAGAGGCTTTGGACAAGGTCGTGACGTCTCTTGCGGACGCATCCGAGGGCAAGATGCCGGAAGGTTTTGATCCCTCCCAGTATGGTTTCGGGAAATGAGGCTTTCATACGCTGTCTGGGCGAGGCAGTCGGGACGGAAAGGGTCCCGGTCGTTCTGGCCGCTTTGAACGAGGCCCCGTCGGTGTCCGTGCGCAGGAATCCATTCAAGGACAAGGCGTCATTTCCGGGAAGCCGGCCTGTGCCCTGGTCGGAATACGGACTGATGCTCTCTGACAGGCCGGCCTTTACTCTCGACCCTCTGTTCCACGCCGGATGCTATTACGTGCAGGACTCCTCTTCGATGTTTATCGGCAGCGTTCTGAGGCGGATTCTTGGAGGGCTTCCAGACGGCACTGCCTCGGGTTCCTGTCTGAGGGTGCTCGACCTGTGTGCGGCTCCCGGCGGGAAGACTACCGATGCTGCGGCATCGCTGAGACAGGCTCTCGGAGACGGTTTTCTGCTTGTGGCCAACGAGGTTATAAGGTCGCGGGCTTCTGTCCTGGCTTCGAATGCGGCGCTGTGGGGAGACCCGAATGTGGTGGTGACTTCGTCAGACCCCTCGGGATTTGCCGCCCTGCCCGGTTTTTTCGACATCGTGCTGGCTGACGTGCCCTGTTCCGGTGAGGGAATGTTCCGCAAGGACGAGACTGCTGTGCGGCAGTGGTCCGAAGACAATGTGGCGCTCTGCAGTGCACGCCAGAAACGCATCCTTGCAGACGTATGGCCGGCTTTGGCCGACGGCGGAATACTCATTTATTCGACCTGCACGTTCAACAGGTATGAGAATGACTGCAATGCGGCCTGGGCGGCGGAAAACCTCGGGGCTGAAATACTCGGAGATGAAATACCCGGAGCCGGCAGTGTCCCGGAAAACGTGATAAGGACGGAACACGGCTACAGCCTGCTGCCGGGCTTCGTGGAAGGCGAGGGGCAGTATTGCTCCGTATTGAGGAAACAGGGAAATGCGGGAGGAAGAGAGCCGCTGGATCGCCCGGTGCGGTACGGCAGTGTGCGGCGGGACTCCCGCAATGCAGCCGGGAAAGACCGCGGGTCCGGCATATTATGTGCCGGGGATTATTTCGCCATTCCGGTAAGGACGGAGGTGAAGAACGGTATGGTAAAGGCCGTGCCCGAGTCGATTGCGGAAGATGTCGGGATGCTGGAACGTACTCTGAAAGTGATTTCGTCGGGATGCGCCGTGGGCATGCTTAAAGGACGGGATATGGTGCCCGATGCGGATCTTGCCCTGAATATTATGCTGGAGAGGGATGCCTTCCCGCGAGCCGAGGCTGACCTGGAAACGGCCCTGAAATTCCTGCACCGGGATTCCTTTGCCTTGCCGGATGCCGTAAAGGGCTATGTCCTGCTCTGTTACAGGGATGTCCCCATAGGCTTCGTGAAGAACCTCGGCAACAGGTGCAACAATCTGCATCCTGCAGGGCGGCGTATCAGAATGGATGTCGGCATTCCCCGGTAAGGGGCTGCCGCTGCAGCGACCGGGGTCGGGACAAACGGATTCGGGAAAATCCATAATGCAGGTCCGACGGATTCCCCCGGTTCTGCATAACATAAATCCGTCGGACCGCTACCAGACTGTTATGTATAGAAAATTATCATTGCTGGCGGCAGCCGTACTTGCATTTTCCGCCCATGTTTCGGGCCAGAGCCCTTCTGAACTTTCGGAAACTTATTCCGGACGCTATGACCTCGTGGTCTCCAAACTCGGCTATGCCGGGGTGGGAGTGGAAACCATCCTGAACCAGTGGGAGGAAGTCGATCCCATGAACGGAAAGATGCTGGTGGCGAAATTCAACTATTATTTCACCAAGTCCCAGTCCACGTCAGTTACGGTCAGACCGGAGAAAAAATATCTCGGGGCGGATCCTGTCCTCTCTCTGAAGGATTCGACAGGTACGGACGTATATTATTTCCAGGAGGTGTTCTACGACGACTCCCTGTTTTCTATGGCGATGTCGTACCTCGACAAGGCTGTCGCCGCCGAACCGTTGAGAATCGACCTGCGTTTTACCAAGGCCACGGCCCTGATGTCGTATGAAAAGGACAGCCCCGATATGGCGCTTTCCTACCTTTTGGGACTGGTGGACAAGAATGTCACGGAGAATTGCAAGTGGGAATATCCGGGAGCGGAGCTCGGGGAGGATTTCTTCAGCCAGTCGATGCAGGAGTACTGTTTCGCATTCTACAGCCTGGGCACTCCGTCGGGCTACGAGGCTTTCAGGACGCTTTCCGAGAGGATGCTGCTTGTCGACCCTAAGGATCCCGTATTCCTTGCAAACACGGGCACGTATGACTTCGTCGTGGCCAAAGACCTGAAAAAGGCTCTGAAAACGTACAAAAAGGTCCTGAAGATAAAGCCCGGGGACTATACGGCATTGAAAAACTGCGTCTTGCTGGCAAGACAGCAGAATGATGTCAAACTGGAGAAGAAGTACCTGTCGGAGTTCATTTCCTGCGCTCCCGAAAACGAAAGGCTCGCCGCCCGGGCCCGCCTTGAATATCTGTCCGGAAAACAGACTTTATGACGGCCTTTTCCTGGCCTTGTACAATTGCCACGAGTTGTATATATTGTGCCAGATGCTGTAGAATCCTCCCGCAATGGAACTTACGGGAGTCATGAACGTGTATCCCATCCATATTGCCACGACCGTGTTCTTCTGCCCGAGGGCCTGCCCGGCAGTGATTTTTGCCCCGTATCTTTTACCTATCCTTTTCCCTGCCCAGAACTGCAATGCGCAGCAGAGCAGCGACACTATGGCCAGTCCTGCCTGATAGACGACCGGAGTGGTGCTGTGGACGATGGATCTGGTGGTCATAAGTATGGCGAGCATCAGGGCTATCCCCCAAAGGTAAAACGCTGCATCGGCGTACCTCAGAAGCCATATATGGAAATGCGGCATAAGGTACCTGACCAAAAATGCGAGCAGGCAGGGCGCTATCAGCATGGGGAAGACCCTGGCCAGGATCAGGCTTGAGGCGGTGAGGAACGAAATCCCCTCGGCAGGATGCACGAGCGGCACAAGGAGCGGGACGAGCACAGCAGCGACAATGTTGATCAGTATGGTATAGGCTATGATGCCGGACATATCGCCGCCGAGCTTGCCGGTAACTACTGCCGCAGCTGTGGCTGTGGGGCAGATTAGACAGAGCATGGCGCCTTCCAGGAGCACTTTCCAGTGCACCTCCGGCAGCAATATCTCCACTCCCGCAAAAAACGAGAATCCTATGCCCTGGAACAGCAGCAGCCAGGCATGCCACTTCCTCGGCCTCAGATCCTTCGGGGCGACCCTGCAGAACGAGAGGAAGAGCATTACGAAAATCAGCGCCGGCTGCAGGAACCCGACTATCCCTTTCAGAACGGGGCCGGCCGCATGAAGTGCGGGGATACTGTCATATATAAGGTATATGACGACTCCCGAAACGATGGCGATCGGCAGGGTCCAGGCCTTTATGAATCCGATGACCCTGTCAGCAATTCCAGATATGCCCATAGCCCGCGTCAGTCGTTGAATTCGGCAAACATGGACGTGCTGAGGTACTTCTCGGCCCTGTCGGGAAACACCACGACTATATTGCCCTTGTCGATTCTCTGTGCTGTCCTGTAGGCTGCAAGCATTGCGGCCCCGCTGCTCATCCCGGCGAAAATCCCTTCTTCGGCGATGATCCTGCGTGCCATCGTGATGGCTTCCTCGCTTTCTACCATTTCCTGGATGTCTATCTGCGACGGGTCATAGATGGCCGGGACTATGGCTTCTTCCATATTTTTGAGCCCCTGGATATAATGCCCTTTGACAGGGTGCGCACAGACGGTCTTTATCCCGGGGTTCATGACTTTCAGGAACCTCGACAGCCCCATGATGGTGCCGGACGTGCCCAAAGCGCAGACCAGATAGTCTATCCTGCCTTCTGTCTGCTGCCAGATTTCCAGTGCGGTGGACTGATAGTGCGTGAGATAGTTCGCCGCATTCTTGAACTGGTCGGGCATGAAATACCTGTCCGGATTTTCCGCTACTTTTTTCCTCGCGAGCCGTATGGCCCCGTCCGTCCCCTCGTCCGCAGGAGTCAGGGTGACCGTCGCCCCGTACGAGCGGATGATTTTCCTGCGTTCCACCGAAACTGCGCTGCTCATAACGATTTCCACGGAATAGCCTTTGATGATGCCTATGACCGCCAGTCCGATGCCGGTATTGCCCGAAGTCGGCTCTATGATGGTCTGTCCCGGCTTCAGCCTTCCGTCGTTTTCAGCGTCTTCGATCATTTTCAGGGCTATCCTGTCTTTTATGCTGCCCGTGGGGTTGAATCCCTCGACCTTGGCGAAAATATTCACCGCAGGGTTGGGGTTGAGCCTGTTTATTCTGACCATCGGCGTGTTCCCGATGGTTCCGAGAATATTGCTTTTGATGTCCATAGCCGTTTGAATTTATTCTGTCAAGTCCGTAATCGTTTTCTGAAGTCCCGATGCGTACGCCGCATAAGGGAGGCAGGCGCAGCTGCGGAACGGGGCAAATGACAAATTTAGTGAAAAAATCGGCAGGTGTGTCGACAGTTTTTCTTATTTTTGTACGAATGGCCTGTCCGGCCGGCAATAATATCAATTAATGGAGGAACGACTATGCCGCTTATATTCCCTCAAGGGTATGAAAACCTGCTCGAAAACGTCGAAAATACGGAAAAGGCGATAAAATATGTGAAAGATATGTTTCAGGAGAATCTTTCGGCCCAGCTTGCACTGCTGAGGGTGACTGCCCCGATGGTGGTGCTGTCCGGAACCGGAATCAACGATGACCTGAACAGCGTGGAGAGGCCCGTGGCTTTCCCGATCAGGGATATGGGGGAGCGGAAGGCCGAGGTGGTGCATTCCCTGGCCAAGTGGAAACGGTTGAAACTGGGGGAGATGGGTGTGGGCCCGGGGCGGGGCATATACACGGATATGAATGCGCTCAGACCGGATGAGGAGATGGACAACATACATTCCATCTATGTGGACCAGTGGGACTGGGAAAAAGTGATAACAAAGGAAGACAGGAATGTCGGTTTCCTGAAATCGACCGTACGCAGGATATACGAAGCCATAAAGGTGACTGAAAACAAGGTTTTCGTGGAGTTCCCGCAGATTGAGCCGCAGCTTCCGGAAGATATATTCTTCATACATTCGGAGGAACTTCTGCAACTGTATCCGGATCTTGCCCCAAAGGAGAGGGAGAACGAGATAGTCCGCAAGCACAAGGCCGTGTTTGTCATAGGGATAGGGGCGGAACTCTCGGACGGGAAGCCGCACGACGGCAGGGCTGCCGACTACGATGACTGGAGTACCCCTGATTCCTACGGATATCTCGGGCTGAACGGGGACATCCTCTTGTGGAACCCGGTGCTGCAGAACGCTTTCGAGGTGTCGAGCATGGGTATCCGCGTGGATGGAGCGGCCCTGGAGAGGCAGCTCGCCCTCAGACATCAGGAATGGAAGAAGGATCTGTACTTCCACAAGAAACTGCTTGCGGGGGAGCTTCCGTACACGATAGGCGGCGGAATCGGCCAGTCCCGCCTGTGCATGTACCTTCTCAGGAAAGCCCATATCGGGGAAATCCAGAGCAGTATCTGGCCGGAGGAAATGCGACGGTCCTGCTCTGAACATGGTATCCTGCTGGTGTGAGACCTCTATCTCCGATAAAATTCCTATCTTTGCGGGATGTGCCTGCCACGGGCTGTTGCCCGAAGACCGGCCTGGAAATGTAAAATATTGGAAATGATAACTGTAGAACAGATAAAAGAACTCAGACAGAGAGTGGAGACCCTGGCCCGGTGCCTGGACATAGAGGCCAAGAGGCAGGAAGTGGAGCAGAAGCAGAAAAGGACGCTGGAGCCGGATTTCTGGGATGATCCCAAGGAGGCTGAAAAGTACCTGAAGGAAATTTCAGGGGTCAAGTCCTGGGTTACCGGGTATGACGCTGCCGTGTCGGCCGTGTCCGACCTGGACGTACTGTATGAATTTGCCAGGGAGAGTGCTTCGGCCGTTTCGGAGGAAGAGGATACGGAAGAAGTGAAGGAACTGGAAAAGGGATATGCGGAGGCGGTGAAAAGTGTGGAGGAGATGGAGCTGCGCAACATGCTCGGCGAGGAGGGGGACAGTCTCGGGGCTATCCTTACCATCAATTCCGGTGCCGGCGGTACGGAGGCCAACGACTGGTCTTCGATGCTGATGCGTATGTACATGCGCTGGGGTGAGAGGAACGGGTACAAGGTGACCGTGACAGATCTGCTGGAGGGAGAAGATGCCGGAATAAAGTCGGCTACCATACAGTTCGAGGGGGACTATGCGTTCGGCTACCTGAAGGCGGAAAGCGGGGTGCACCGTCTTGTCAGGATATCCCCGTTCAACGCCCAGGGCAAGCGCCAGACCACATTCTCTTCCGTCTTCGTCTATCCGCTTGTAGACGATACCATTGAAATAGAGATAAATCCGGCCGATCTGGAATGGGATACCTACCGCTCGAGCGGGGCCGGAGGGCAGAATGTGAACAAGGTCGAGACGGGAGTCCGTGTCCGGCATATCCCTACCGGCATCGTGGTGGAAAATACGGAGACACGTTCGCAACTGGACAACCGCCAGAATGCGCTGCGCATCCTGAAATCGCGGCTGTATGACCTCGAACTCAAAAAGAGACAGGAAAAGCAGGCCGAACTCGAGGGCCAGAAGAAGAAAATCGAATGGGGATCCCAGATCCGGAGTTATGTCCTGCACCCGTACAAGATGGTGAAAGACCTGCGGACAGGGTATGAAACATCCGACACCCAAGGGGTTCTGGACGGAGACCTGAACGAATTTATGAAAGTCTACCTGATGGGGGCGGGCGCCGGCAGATAAAGGGAAGGCCCCTTTTTTACCGCCCGGGCGGATATTCCCGTTGCCCGGAGGGCTCCTTTATTAATATTGGAAAACAAATAATCAAACATAAAGACGATGGAATTCAAATATGCACCTATGTTCCAGCTTGGCGAGGACAAGACTGAATATTACCTTCTGACAAAAGACTATGTGTCAGTCGGGGAATTCGAGGGAAAGCCGATACTGAAGATCGAAAAGGAGGGCCTGACGGCTATGGCGAACGCCGCGTTCAGGGATGTTTCGTTCATGCTCCGTCCCGAGCACAATGCCCAGGTGGCAGCCATACTCTCCGATCCCGAGGCGAGCGACAACGACAAATACGTGGCTCTGACCTTTCTCCGGAATGCGGAAGTGGCCTGCAAGGGAAAACTTCCATTCTGCCAGGACACCGGTACGGCCATAGTGCACGGAGAGAAGGGACAGCAGGTGTGGACCGGATACAGCGATGAGGAGGCGTTGTCTTTGGGCGTGTACAAGACATATACCGAGGAAAACCTGCGTTATTCGCAGAATGCCCCGCTTTCGATGTACGAGGAGGTGAATACCAGGTGCAACCTTCCGGCCCAGATAGACATCGAGGCGACCGAAGGTATGGAATACAGGTTCCTCTGCGTCACAAAGGGCGGCGGCTCGGCCAACAAGACCTATCTCTACCAGGAGACCAAGGCTATCCTGAACCCGCAGACCCTCGTGCCTTTCCTGGTGTCGAAAATGAGGACGCTCGGGACCGCAGCCTGCCCGCCGTACCATATCGCATTCGTAATCGGCGGCACCTCGGCGGAAAAGAACCTGCTTACCGTGAAACTTGCTTCCACGCATTACTACGACAGCCTTCCGACAACGGGAGATGAAACCGGGCGTGCCTTCAGGGATGTGGAGCTTGAGAAGCAGGTTCTCGAAGAGGCCCACAAGCTGGGGCTCGGAGCCCAGTTCGGAGGCAAATACTATGCACACGATGTCCGCATCATACGTCTGCCGCGCCATGGGGCCAGCTGCCCGGTGGGACTCGGTGTAAGCTGCTCGGCCGACAGAAACATCAAGTGCAAGATAAACAGGGACGGCATCTGGATAGAGAAGCTCGATGACAATCCGGGCCGCCTGATACCGGAGGAGCTCCGACAGGCAGGGGAAGGCAACGCCGTGAAAATAGATCTCGACAGGCCTATGCCGGAAATTCTTGCGGAACTGCACAAATACCCTGTTTCCACCCGTCTGAGCCTGAACGGAACCATTATCGTGGCCCGCGACATAGCCCATGCCAGGATAAAGGAACGTCTCGACAGGGGAGAAGATATGCCGCAATATCTGAAGGACCATCCGGTATATTATGCAGGCCCGGCCAAGACTCCGGCCGGAATGCCATGCGGCTCGATGGGCCCTACTACGGCGGGCCGTATGGATCCTTATGTGGAGCTCTTCCAGTCCAAGGGCGGAAGTATGGTAATGCTTGCGAAAGGCAACAGAAGCCAGCAGGTGACGGACGCCTGCAAGAAATACGGAGGCTTCTATCTCGGCTCCATCGGAGGGCCTGCGGCTATCCTGGCCCAGAACAACATCAAGTCCATCGAATGCGTGGAATATCCTGAACTGGGAATGGAGGCAATCTGGAAAATACGCGTGGAGGATTTCCCTGCGTTCATTCTGGTGGATGACAAGGGGAATGATTTCTTCAGACAGTACGGCCTGTAGGCATTCCGGAAAACGGCATGCTTCCTGCAGGGGTTAAGATGGTTCCGGATTCGCCGGGCGGACACAAGACGGGAATATGAAAGAATTCGATATAGACGAGGCGGTAAACGAGGACGGCAAATGGGAGACTGTCAGCAGTGAATACCTTTTCAGAAGGCCCTGGCTGACTGTCCGCCGCGACAAGGTCCGGCTGCCTGACGGGAGGATAAATCCGGAATTCTATGTTCTGGAGTATCCGGACTGGATCAATGTCATAGCCATTACAGTGGACGGGCATTTCGTGATGGAGCGGCAGTTCCGTTACGGGCTCGGGAAAACCTGCTATGAACTCCCTGCAGGGGTCATTGAAAAAGGGGAGAGCCCGCTCGAGGCGGCAAAAAGGGAACTCGAGGAGGAAACCGGATACGGAGAAGGGCAGTGGACGGAGCTGATGACCGTTTCCGGCAATCCGAGCACGACCGACAATCTTACCCACTGTTTCCTTGCCACCGGTGTCAG
>CASFLY010000059.1 GCA_949295645.1 uncultured Bacteroidales bacterium
AAGAAATAAATCGTAAGAATTTCCTCGTCGGAGAACAATGGTATCGAATTATTGCTGTATCTTTGGCAATGGTATTTGAGACTCTGTTCGTACATATCGCAGATATACATATAGATTTTTATCAGTCTATACTCTTTGTCCTTGGGAATCATAACAAGCAAAAAATAGGGGTATTTTTTACTTTCAAGTTACTGATTTCCAGGGACTTTTACAAGTATTTCATACCTTGATTTTCAATTATTTACAACTAATTTTGAGGCATATATGACCTCGGTTAAACTTATAAATCACAGCAGTTCAACTGCTGATTGGAATTATTTACAATGTCATACCAGAATATGTCCTTGTAATCAAACTCGGTCAAGTATAATTCAATGTCGCCTGCCAAGCCTGCAAAATCCTGTTGTTTTGCCTTGAGTTGCATCAGAGAACTATAATAGTTGATTTTTCTCGCCGTGCTGATACTTGTCCACAATGCTTTTACTGTGTCCAGACATGTTGCTGCACGTTCATAGTCTCCGGAAGAATAGAAGTTGTCGCTCGAGTATAGCAATGCTCCGGCATATTTGTCTATATCTCCCGCTTTCTTGTAGCAGGTTTTGGCCATATCATTGTATTTTTCGGCAGTTCCCGGGTCAAATATGTTTGCGTAAACGATGGATATTGATTTATATAGCATTCCGATTCCTACCAAATCCTTGGCTTCAGCAGTGTACTCCTCGGCTCTGACGAAGCTCTCCATCGCGGATTCGTTGTCGCCGGCATTCTGGTAGATCCGGCCTTGATAGTAATACGCCTTAAGCCTGTCATCCGCGCTTCCGTGTCTCTTGTACCAGGACACAGCCACGTTTATCAGGCTGTCGTCGGTTTCGTCGATGCAGTTTTTGTCTAATGCCATCGAATACAGCAGTGCATACTTGGCATTGGCTTCCCGGCCGCGGATCCCGGACGAATGCAGGGAATCAAGCGCAGAAATCGCCCGCTGCGGGTCATTACAGATATTTGAGGAGATGGATTCCAACTCAGCGAGAACTTTCCGTTCCGAGCAGGACGCGACCGCCATGACTATGGCTGAAATACAGCATATATGACGAATAGGATTTTTCATTGATTGTGCGGGCGAAGGGACTCGAACCCATACGCCTTGCGGCACCAGATCCTAAGTCTGGCTTGGCTACCAATTACAACACGCCCGCAAAGGTCAGCAAAGATAGGGAAAAAACGTGAAAAACAAAAATAGTTTTCCCGGGCCGGGGAAGAGGTCGGGGCAGTGGGCGGCCGTCTATTTTTTGATGTATCGGGCGCTGCACCAGTTGTCCATGCTGTCGCTTCCGGCGAAGTCCAGACCGGCAACGGATGCGACTCCGGATATCATCGGCAGATCCTCGGTGTAGAATCCGCTGACTATCAGCAGGCCGCCTTTTTTCAGGCTGCGGGAATAGGTCGGGATGTCTTCGAGGAGGATGTTCCTGTTGATGTTGGCTAAAAGGACATCGTATTTTCCCATCTGCAGCAGGGAAGCGTCGCCGCAGTAGGTTTCCACATGCCGGGACACCCTGTTCAGCCTGGCGTTGTCGAAAGCCGACACTGCTGCCACGGCGTCGATGTCGATACCGTAGGTGTGGGCGGCTCCCATCTTGGCGGCGAGAATCGCGAGCACGGCTGTCCCGCAACCCATGTCCATCACCACCTTGCCCTTGACAGAGGCTTCGTTTTCCAACAGAGCCCGACACATCATATAAGTGGTCTGGTGGTGCCCTGTGCCGAATGCCATCTTGGGGTCTATGGTGATGTTGAACCTCGTACGTTTCAGCCCTTTATGGAATGAGGCCTTTATGGTGCATTTCCCGTCCACGACGATGGGAGTGAACTGTTCCTCCCACAGAGCGTTCCAGTTGCAGGGCGGAATCAGGGTGGCGGAGAACTCTACGTCGAAGCCGGTCTCCAGTCCGCTCAGTTCCAGTCTAAGCAGCTGGGCACTGTATTCCTCCTTAGGGACATACCCTTTCAGAAAAGGCTCCTCCACGGTGAAGGATTCGAACGGGATTCCGTCCAGCTCCGCCATCAGTATTTCGGCATTCTCCTCGCTGAACGGAGTGATTTTCATCGAAACTTCTATGTATTCCTGACTGTTCATTTTCCAAGTGTTTATTGCCTGCAGGGGCCTTTATTCTTCCATATCCAGACTTTCCTGTTCTTCCGTGCTCAGCGTGTCGAGCTGCTGGTCGACGGCCTGTACATAGTCTATCTTCGACTTGTAGTCGTTTATTTCCTGTTGTCTCCTGTTCTCGCGTACGGCTTCGTCCACCCCTTTCCGGAAAATGTCGCGGATGGACTCTGCCAGATTCAGTTTCACCTCATCCACGGCAGCCGTGAACACCGGCACGTTGGTGTTCTTGTACTTCGGCTTGCCTATCTTGAACTTCATATTGTCGAAATCCCCCCACAGATCGATGCCGATGCGGAAAATCAGAGGAGAATCTATCACTGAGATATGGTATTTGAAAGAAGAATCCAGATTCTGGATACCGCTCATAGCCAATGTGTACCTGTCTATTTTCAGGACGAACGGGAAGATTTCGAGCCGGCTGTCCGATATGACGCCTTCCACCGTCATCCTGTCTATATGGCAGTTTTCCCTGTCCTTGAATTTCAAGATTTTGGCTATCTGTTTGAGGCTCTGGTCGTTGTGCAGCTCGAGATTGCTGCCGCCGATACGGATTATCCCGTTGATGGACGGCATGTCGATACTCATGGTAGTGTCGATGTCGGCAGTGGCGGCCATCTCGAGATTCAGTTCGCCCTTGAAGGACTTCAGGAGAGGCATCAGGCTGTCTACGGCCGGCAGCATCTCTATGACTTTCTCAGCAGTGATGTCCTTGAAATTCAGGTTGAACCCTGTCTTCAGATCCCGTTTGGTCTTTGTGGAGTAGAAGCCTTCGACGAACATTTCCCCCATATTGGTGCTTGCGGAAGTGTTCGTGAACTGGATACACCTTTCTTTCATCTTCAGGTCTGCCGTCATCCGCGACATCTCCAGTTTGGAGTATTTTACATTCTTCGCATCCAGACGGATTTCCGCATTCAGGTTGGCAGGGACGACGAAGAGCATCTGGGTATCGGAGACATCCGTACTGTCCGCCACTATAAGGTCCTCGAATTCATCATCTTCCAGTTCCGAAAGATCCTTTTCAGCAAGATCCGAAGTCCCGAACGACATCCCGGCAGAATAGGCGGCGAACAGCTGGTTCAGGTCGAGGCTGTCGGATGTCACATCCACATCGAGGTTCAGGAAACCCCGTCCCATGACAAGGCCGCGCAGTCCGGTAAGTCCCCCTTTTACGGAAAGGGCGGAGTTTCCGCTTTTGAGAGTCAGGTTCCCGAGTCCGATACGGTTGTTGTCGAATGTGCCGCTGAAGTCCGAGATGCTGTTTCTCAGAGGGAAATACGGAGTTATGATGCCCGTCCTTCTGAACGACATCGAGCCGCTGATGTCCCATTCGCTGAAATATTTCCTGATATTTTCCCCGAGGTCGATGCTTATGTCGCTTTTCCTGAAGTCCTCTTCTTTCAGCCATTCAGGCATCTCCCTTGCCGGCCGTGTCCTGCGCAGATGTCTGAAAAGGGAGTCTCTCGGAATCTCGGGATACGCCCTTGACAATGAATCCATGAAAGCTCTTGCCTTCTTCCGCCTTTCGATGGAATTCATAGCCGCATTGGCATTCATCTTCAGGCCTGTAATCGCGAGCCTGTTCACCGGGCCTTTTACGAAAACCGCCCTGGTGTCGCTGTCGAGATTCAGGACAGGTATTTCCCGGTTCTCGGTTTTCGGCCTGATGGTGAATCTGTTGTCGGATCCGGCAATGACAATGGCGGAAGTGTCTGCCCCGCGCATGGAGAGGAACCCTGCCTCGAAATTGCCCCCGAAAGGATAGAATCTGGAGGAATCGTTCCTGTCGAGAATCGCGGCGGAATTCTGTGCCATAAGTTTGAGCTTCCGGCCCATCAGCGACATTTCGTCCTTGTATCTCAGCCTCAGGCTGTCCACATACCCGTAAATTCCCATCATCCGTTCCCCTTCCGCTGCGCTTTCTGCCCGCATATTCCCGAATGTGCCGAGCCTTACGTCCAGACTGTCGATGTAAATGTCGAGGGAATCGTCCGGGGAAAAGACTGTCATCTTCCGGCTCTTTATGCTGCCGTTCAGATCCGCCTCGGCAAACGTGTAGGGCGTCAGCTGCGACATTTTTATGTTTCCCTTGAGTTCGGCTGCCATACGGCCTGCGGCTGAATAGCCGGTAAATTTCTTCAGGACGCCGGACAGCGTGTCGAGATTCAGGAAAAGGCGGCTGTCGATGTCCAGGTCAGGGTCTTCGCCGAGAAGATCGGATGCCGAGCCGGAACCGGCTATGGCAATGCCTTTGCCTGCCACCAGCACACTGTCGAGTCTCAGGTCCACGGTTCCTCCCTGCGAGCTTTCAAGCCTGGCTTTCAGCCCGATTTTATTGTTGTCTCCGAGCAGTTTGTGCGACACGTTCGAAACCGGGATTTCGAGCAGGGCGTCTATGTCCGGGATATGCCCGTCGGAGTCGAACCATCCGTCCACCGCCGCAGTCAGCGATATCGCCGCGTCCGTCTTTATGTCCCCGGCAGCCTTGACAAGGTTTTTCCCGAAGTATTCTATCGGCCTGACGATTTCGCACCTGTCTATCTTCATTTCCCCGTTGATGTAAAGGCTGTCGCCCCTGAAGGCGATGTCTGCCCGGGCGGAAAGCGGGATGTCGGCGAAATCGGCGTTGAACCGTTCTATCGAAATCTTCCTGAGAGTGTCTTTCGGGAACGAAATGCGGGCATCCATACTTACCGGCACTTTCATCCTTCCATAGGAGCGCATGGCAAGGTAGGCTGTGGCCAATGCCTTTGTCTCTATCCCGTGGTCCTTGCCGCGGATGACGAAATTGTCGAGCCGGAAGGCGACGGTGTCGGCAGGGAAGCGTCCGGTCATGAAAAGAGTGTCGACCCTCAGCCCGAGACGGCTTTCAGGCAGGTTTTTCGTGACCACTTTCCCGAAAAATACCATCCTTTTCAGATTCAGGGAAAGGTTTACGGAATCCTGTATGCTGTTGAACACGATTCTGGGGTTTCCGTCGAGGCGTATTCTCCCGATGACAAGATCCGGAAGGCCGGAGGTCGCAGCGGTGTCTTCCACTTCGGCCGTGCCGGAGGTCTTGAATATGTTCCAGGTGGCGGTACTGTCATTGTAGGCTGTGGCGAAGATTCTCGGTTTGGACAGCCTGATTCCGGGAATGTTTATCTGGCCTGCTACAAGGCGGGACAGATCCACCGATGCGGAAAGTTTGCTGAAGGAGACGAGAGTGTCGCAGGTCTCTCCGCGGCCCTGTCTCGTGTACCAGTCTTTCCCGGCGCCGTATTTTTCGAACCTTTCTGCCGGATATGTCACGGAGAGGCTGTCGAAAGTGACGTTCAGGAAAGGGAAGTTCCTGAAAACAGAGGCTTCCACCTTTCCGAAAGAAACGTTCCCGTCGATGAACTCGGCGGCATAGCCGTTGGCGAGATTTGTCAGCACCTTAGGCGTAAGGGCTATCTGGAGGGCCGCCAATATAGCCGCCCAGAGCCCTAAAATGCACAGCAGGCAGATTCTTACAGTCTTCCAGACGCGTTTTTTCCCTGTGGATTTACCTTTTCCCATTTTCCTGATGTTATTGCCCGGAATTCCGGGCGGATGTTTGAAATTTCACACAGACCCCAAAAATACGCAAAATTCCATATATTTGTCACTCTTTTATTTATTATTGACCGCATCGCTTTTATAAGGAATGGAACACAATGTACACATCGAACCTCTCTGCGCGGATATCCCTGTAGCGGATGGTTCTCCGCTGGCAGAGGCTCTGAGGGAGACCGGACTCGATTTCCCGTGCGGAGGCAGGGGCCTGTGCGGGAACTGCCATGTCGAACTGCTCGGAGGAAGGATGGCGATTTCCCGGCAGGAGGAAGAACTGCTCGTGAGAAAGGGACTGGACCCGGAGCATTGGCGTCTGGCCTGCCTCGCACGCGTGACAGGGGATGTTTCCGTCAGGATTCCTGAAAGGGAGGCGGTCATCCTGTCCGACAGTTCGAGGGCTGCTTTCAGCGGAGAGGAGGGATACGCGGTCGCGGTGGATCTCGGCTCTACGACGATAGCGGTACAGTTGGTGGACCGGTCGGACGGTACTGTGACGGAGTCTTTTACGGAGTTGAATTCGCAGAGCGCGTTCGGGGCGGACATTATTTCGCGGATAGCGTATGCCATTCAGTCCCGGGAAAATGCGGACAGGCTTGCGGCAACCGTCAGAAGGCAGACAGGGATGATGGTGGAGTCGGCTGCAAGGGCTTCGGGAGTGACGGACATAAGGAATGTAACCATAGTGGGCAACAGCGCGATGCACCATCTTTTCTGCGGTCTCGACGCGACGCCGCTTTCGGCTTATCCCTTCCAGTCTCCGCACAACGGGATGTGCGAATTTTCTCCGGAGGAGCTCGGTTGGAAGCTTCCTGCCTCCTGCAGGGTGCGTTTCATGCCGAATATCAGCCATTTTGTGGGAAGCGACATCCTGGCCGGGATAATTCACCTGAAAATGCACAGGTCCCGGAAACCTGTCGCCCTTATGGACCTGGGAACCAACGGTGAAATGGTGATAGGGAGCAGGGACGGGCTGATCTGCACGTCGACGGCTGCCGGACCGGCTTTCGAGGGGGTGAATATCACCAACGGCATGCGTGCGACAAGCGGTGCGGTGAGCGGAATCAATGAGAACACCGGGGTGGCGAAAGTCATCGGAAATGTCTTTCCGACAGGGATTTGCGGGAGCGGGCTCATAGATGCGGTACATTATTTCCTGAAGACGGGACGGATCTGTCCGGACGGAAGTCTGGCAGATGGAAATCTGCACAGTTTGGATGTGGCCGGAGGGGTGGCCCTGTATGACAGGGATATCCGGGAGTTCCAGCTGGCCAAGGCGGCAGTCGCTACCGGTTTCGACCTGCTGCTGGAAAAGTCCGGAATCTCCGTGAAGGATCTCGATGCGATATACGTTGCTGGCGGTCTCGGAAACTATCTCGATGTCGCCAAGGCGGTGCAGCTCGGTCTGATAAAGGCCGATTCGCCTGCGCAGGTCATCAAGGCGGGGAATACGGCTCTGGCAGGATGCAAGGATCTGCTTTCCGGCCGGGCGCTCGAAGAAACGGAGGCCGTGCTGCCGCTGCTGTCCCACTATTCCCTGGAAACGGACCCGGATTTCCAGGACAGGTATTGCGAGAATCTGTTTTTCCATACAAAGTGAGTCTCCCGGCGCTGTTGTCAGACGGGGCAATAAAAAGACGGTAAATAGTCAATAATAATGCAGGCGTCGGCCCGGAATAATATTTATCTTTGTAAAAGTTATTGAAAACCACGATTTTATAAAAACACTTTACAGATGAGTCCGAAGATAAATGTTACCCGGTGGCTCGAATCCCTTTGCGATCCGAAGACTGTAGCGGCTTTGCCGATAATGACTAATCCCGGCATAGAACTTACGGGAATGACGGTGAAGGATGCCGTGACCGACGGCGGGAATCACTTCAAGGCGATAAATGCCCTGAACGGGAAATACCCGCAGTCGGCGGCCTGCACCGTAATAATGGACCTTACCGTGGAAGCCGAAGCCTTCGGTGCCGAACTCGTCTTTCAGGACGACGAGGTTCCGAGCGTTACCGGCAGGCTTGTTTCGGACAGGGCAGAGGTGGAAAGGCTGCAGATCCCCCCGATCACGACTGCAAGGGTCCCTGAATATCTCAAGGCAAACCGTATGGCGGTAGAGAATATCGGGAAACCGGTCCTGTCGGGCTGTATCGGGCCGTATTCTCTGGCCGGCCGCCTTTTCGATATGACGGAAATAATGATGGGCATCTATACCGACCCCGATACGGTAAGGCTTCTTCTCGAGAAGTGTACGGCTTTCATCCTGGAGTATTGCCGGGCGCTCAAGGACTGCGGCACGGCCGGAGTGATAATGGCCGAGCCTGCTGCAGGGCTCCTTCCGGATGAGGACTGCAGGGAGTTTTCTTCCGTGTATGTCAGGCGGATAGTGGAAGCCGTCCAGGATGATTCGTTTGCAGTGATCCTGCACAACTGCGGCAACGGCGGACACTGCACCGGCGCGATGGTCTGCACCGGCTGCCGCGGCTACCATTTCGGCAACAGAATAGACATGGCCGACGCCCTGAGGGACTGCCCCGCAGACGTCCCTGTGATGGGCAACCTCGACCCTGTCGGCATTTTCAGGAACAGCACTCCCGAGCAGGTCTACACGGAGACGTACGCCCTCCTCGAAAAGTGCGGCACCCACCCCAACTTCGTCATTTCGACGGGCTGCGACGTTCCTCCGGGCATCCCGTTCGCGAACATCGACGCCTTCTACAGGGCCGTGGCCGACTTCAATATACAGCAGTAACCATCCAGGATTTCGGGCTGTGACTCCAGCTGGAGTCTTATTTCGTGACGTAACAAGTTCCATATCGTGACGTAACAAGTCCCGAAGGGAGCAATATCTTATCTGTAAACCACTGATTGTCAATATAAACATTTTTTGACAAACTGATTTAACAAACGGTTCCCTTTAGGGCTAACGGTTCAGT
>CASFLY010000060.1 GCA_949295645.1 uncultured Bacteroidales bacterium
ATGACCTCGACACCGCATTCGCCGAAGCGGAAAAGGTGGTGGGCGGATTCATTTCAGATTCGCCGGGAAAATGAAAGTGGCTGTATACACCGGTACGTTCAATCCTCTGCACAAGGGACACCTTGCCATTATGAAATACCTGACGGAAAGCGGGGGTTTCGACACGGTGTACCTGACGGTGTCTCCGCAAAGCCCGTTCAAGCCGTATATGGCTGCGGAAAGCGGGGCGGCGCGTCTGAAGGCGGCGGAAGAGGCGGTGGCAAGGCATTCGGGGCTGAGGGTGCGCGTCGAGGACATAGAGCTGCACCTGCCTGCCCCGCAGTATACCGTCCGGACTCTGGATGCCCTGAAAAAGCGCGAACCCGGCAATGAGTTCACTTTGGTAATAGGGGCCGACAACCTGCTGAATATAGACAGATGGAAAGATGCAGACCGGATACTGACGGAGTACGGAGTCGCCGTGTACCCGAGGAAAGGGTATGACATGGCTGCGATGAGGAACCGTCTGATGTCCGGAAACAACCTGCTTCATGCGGGGGAGGCGGGCCGGACGAAGTCCGGCAATGCCGGCGGCAGCTACCGTATATTGCTGATGTCGGACGCTCCTGTGGTGGACATTTCCTCTACCGAAATACGGGAGGGCATCGCTGCCGGGCGCGATATGTCGGAATATCTTATGTGAGCGGGGCCGGCGATGCGGGCGGAATGTCTGCGAAAATATCCGAAGCCGTACGGTACAAAGCCGGCTTTATCAAAACCAGACGACATGCATATAGAAACAGAACGCAAGTTCCTGGTCAGGGACGACTCATACAAGGCATCGGCCATACGGTGTCACCGTCTTACACAAGGCTATATCTGCAGGGGAAGCGGCCGCACGGTCCGTGTCAGACTATGGGATGACAGGGCCGTACTGACCGTAAAGGGCCCCGGCAATGCCGGCGGGATGAGCCGCTATGAGTGGGAAAAGGAAATTTCGGACAGCGACGCCAAGGACCTTTTCCTGCTGTGCCAGGACGGAATCATAGACAAGACCCGCTACATCGTCCCTGCCTATTCCCCGTGCAGTGTCCCTTCAGACGGAGAAACCCCGGACCGCCCGGCAGCCTGCGGAGAAAGGTTTTTCGAAGTAGATGAATTCCATGGAGAAAATGCCGGCCTGGTCATTGCCGAAATCGAACTCGGTTCGGAAACGGAGTCTTTCGACAGGCCGGACTGGCTCGGCGAGGAAGTCACCGGGGATCCGCGGTACTACAATTCCTATATTTCCCTCCATCCGTTTTCCTCCTGGCGGTGACCCTTGTCCGAACCGGGGCTGGTCCTGCCGGCGAGGCTGAAGCAAAGGCATTGTCCGGAGCCGCCGACAGGCGCGGAGGCTTGCAATAAAAATTGGAAAAAGTCAAAACAATTTCTTATTTTTGCGGGGATTTGCGAAAATTATACTTTTAATATATTAAGGTTATGGTATCTTATAAGACATTGGGCCTTGTGAACACGAAAGAAATGTTCGCCAAAGCCATCGACGGGGGATATGCTATCCCTGCTTTCAACTTCAACAATATGGAGCAGCTCCAGGCTATCATCCAGGCTGCAGCCGCCACCAAGTCTCCTGTGATCCTTCAGGTATCGAAAGGGGCTCGCAACTATGCGAACCAGACCCTTCTCCGTTATATGGCGGAAGGCGCAGTGGAATATGCAAAGGAACTCGGCTGGGAACATCCTCAGATCGTCCTTCACCTTGACCACGGCGATTCATTCGAACTCTGCAAGAGCTGCGTGGATATGGGCTTCTCATCGGTTATGATCGACGGCTCGCATCTTCCGTACGACGAGAATGTGGCCCTGACCAGAAAGGTGGTCGAATATGCACATCAGTTCGACGTGACTGTAGAGGGCGAACTCGGAGTGCTGGCCGGTGTCGAGGATGAGGTACAGGCCGAGCACCACACATATACAAGGCCGGAGGAGGTCGTAGACTTCACTTCCAAGACCGGCTGCGATTCACTCGCCATTTCCATCGGCACTTCGCACGGAGCGTACAAGTTCAAGCCGGAGCAGTGCACCCTCGACCCTAAAACAGGCCGTCTGGTACCTCCGCCTCTCGCTTTCGACGTACTCGACGGTGTTATGAAGGAACTTCCGGGATTCCCTATCGTCCTTCACGGGTCTTCTTCCGTTCCGCAGGAATATGTGGACATGATCAACAAGTTCGGAGGAAACCTCGAGGCTGCCATCGGTATTCCTGAGGAGGAGCTCCGCAAGGCTGCCAAGTCTGCAGTATGCAAGATCAACATCGATTCCGACTCCCGTCTTGCCATGACTGCGGCTATCCGCAAGGTGTTTGCCGAGAAGCCGGCAGAGTTCGACCCTCGCAAGTATCTGGGACCTGCACGTGATGAGATGAAGAAGCTGTATGAGCATAAGATCATCAATGTGCTCGGCTCCGACGGCAAGGCTGAATAAATCCGAAGCGGCATAGCGGGCCATCTGCGGCGTTGCTTTCGGGATAAGGCCTCAGTCATTTACGTCAGTAAACTCCTGTCGGCCTTACCCTCAGCGCCTTGCATCTGACCCACTCTCCGCGCTTCGATAGTTTAATATATGGAAAATTTTTTCGGTGACATTTTTCGGGACAGAGAAACAGTCCCGAAAAAATGTCACCGAAATTTATGAAGTGGCTCAGAGATTTATTGAAGAGGAACGCAGGTTATGCGGGGTCGTTTCGCACGAAGCCGGCGGGCGGTGTCGAAAAATCGCTAAGTGGATAAACAATAAATATTATGGAACTGAATCAGGTTTTGGAATACAGGAGGAGCATAAGAAAATATGCTGAAGGGGAGAGGCTTACGCCGGAAATGGTAAAGGAGTTCGTAAAGGCGGCTCTTGAGGCCCCCTCTTGGAAAAACACCGAGACGGCCCGCTACCACGTGGTGATGTCTCAGGATCTTATCCGGGACATAAGGGAGAAAGGCTTCGGCGACTGGAACAGGCAGTGCACGGAAAATGTGCAGGCTCTTGTCGTGACCACGTTCGTAAAGGATGTG
>CASFLY010000061.1 GCA_949295645.1 uncultured Bacteroidales bacterium
GACGAGCCCCCAGCGAGGGGGCGAATGGGGGTGGCGCCCCTTGAAAAGGGGCTGTCGCCACAGCGACTGGGGTTTAAGAAAATTGGATTTCGAAGAAATCCGTAACGACGGTTCGACGAATTCTCTGGTACTGAACAACATAAATTCGTCGAACTGACGTTAAAGTATAATATAATGATAGAACAACAATGAAACTTCGTTGCGAGAATCTTGTCAAGAAATATGGCCCGAGAACGGTCGTTAAAGGCGTTTCGATGGAAGTCGAGCAGGGGGAAATCGTGGGGTTTCTCGGACCGAACGGTGCAGGCAAGACTACCAGTTTCTATATGATAACGGGGCTGATCGTCCCTAATGCGGGAAGGATATATCTCGATGATGAGGACATTACCGGACTCCCGATGTACAAAAGGGCCCAGAAAGGAGTCGGCTATCTGGCGCAGGAAGCTTCCGTCTTCAGGCGTATGTCCGTGGAGAACAACATAATGTCGGTAATGGAAATGTCTTCGTTTACCAAAGCCGAACGCAAGGAGCGGTTGGAGTCGCTCATAGACGAGTTCAATCTTCACAAGGTCCGTAAAAGTCTCGGCATCCAGCTTTCGGGAGGGGAAAGAAGGCGTTGCGAGATAGCCCGTGCCTTAGCCATAGATCCCAAGTTCATCCTTCTCGACGAACCTTTCGCCGGAGTCGACCCTATCGCCGTGGAAGACATCCAGCACATCATCGCAAAACTGAAATACAAGAATATCGGGGTCATAATCACCGACCACAATGTCGGCGAAACCCTTGCCATCATCGACCGTGCCTATCTTCTTTACGAAGGCAACATTCTCCAGAGCGGTACGCCGGAGGAACTCGCCGCCGATGAAGAGGTCCGTACCAAATACCTCGGCTCCACCTTCGTCCTGAAACGTTTCAACGCATCAAAATAGGGCTGGACATAATCTTGCGGGGCATCCGTCTTCCGCCGTCGTATGTGTGACAGCCGGAATGACGAATGCCCCGCAGTATCGTATGACAGATAGCCTGTCGGATTACTTGACCCTTTCCCCGTAGGAGCGGTCAGTGGTGTTCACACGGATCTTTTCTCCCTGATTGATGAAAAGAGGCACCATTATCGTTGCACCTGTTTCGAGGGTAGCTTCTTTCAGTGCGCTCGTGGAAGCGGTGTCGCCCTTTACAGCAGGCTCGGTGTAAGTCACCTCGAGTTCCACATACGTCGGAAGTTCGCAGGTGAGGCACCTTTCTTCGTCCGCAAGGAACATCATTTCCACATGCTGTCCCTCTTTCATAAGGTCTGCATTGTCTACCAGGTCGGTGCCGAGGTGGATCTGCTCGAAGGTCTCCTCGTGCATGAAGTTGAATCCGTCCTCATCCTTGTAAAGGAACTGGTACGGACGCCTTTCGACGTTGATGGTCTCGATTTTGGCACCTGCGGTGAACGTATTCTCGAGGATACGTCCGTTTTCAAGGTTGCGCAGTTTGGTCTTCACGAAAGCCGGGCCCTTACCCGGTTTTACATGCTGGAACCATACTATGGAGCAAGGTTTCCCGTTGTAGTTGATGTAAAGACCGTTTTTGAAATCAGCTGTTGTTGCCATATATCTATCTTGTTTTGAAATGCTTGTCAGGTTTCCGGACGCCTTCCCCACTGTTGCGGGTCGGGTGTTCCGTTTTCGCGGCTGCAAAAATATAAAAATGAATTGATTCCGCAAAATATATCATCCTGCCGGCTTCCGTCATTCGGCATCGTTCAGTCTCAGGATGCTGTTCGCGATGTCTTCAAGCAGCCATTTCGGCGTGGAGGCCGCCCCGCATACCCCTACCTTGTCATCCTCCCTGAACCATTCCCTGCGTATCTCCTCCGGTGTCTCGATGTGGTATGTGCGGATATTCAGTGACTTGCATCTGTCGCACAGTACTTTCCCGTTCGAACTGGCCTTTCCGGATACGAAAATCAGGATGTCGTGGTCTATCGCGAACCTTGAC
>CASFLY010000062.1 GCA_949295645.1 uncultured Bacteroidales bacterium
AAGACGGAAGCTCTACCTTGTGCGTCTGCCAATAACGATGGCCTGTTACAGGGTCTTCGACCATCTCATGACGATACTCTCTTCTTGTCATTGATACTTTCCTTTGTGCCCAAATGTGTCAACTTTTTTCAGGGAAAGACAGGATAGCGGATGGCGAACTCAAATTGCGTCTTGAGGCGTTCGGGGCAGTCCAGATAAAAGGCCCTAAATGGTGCGGGAAAACCACAACTGCAGAAATGCAGGCTAAAAGCGTTTTGAAGATGCAGGATCCTGACAGCCGGGAAGGTTATATGGCAACGGCAAGGACCAAACCATCGCTTCTTTTGAATGGGGAAACTCCAAGGCTCATTGATGAGTGGCAGGTGGCTCCTGTGTTATGGGATGCTGTCAGAAATGCTGTAGATGAAAGACAGAAGAAAGGCCAGTTCATATTGACGGGGTCGACTGTCATAAATGATGCAGAGATAATGCACACCGGAACAGGTCGGATTTCGAGGATGTCGATGTTCCCTATGAGCCTATATGAATCCGGAGAATCGAATGGGCTTGTGTCGCTGAAAGATCTCTTCGACAATCCTTCCGCCGATATTGACGGCGTTGTGTCCGGACTGTCAATTGAGGAATTGATTTATGCCGCCTGTCGTGGAGGATGGCCGGCATCACTCGATAATATGAGCGATGCAGCCAAACTTATGATAGCAAAAGATTACGTGGAAATTATCTGTGAAGATGATATTTCAAGGATAGACAATGTCCGCAGGAATCCTGTATTGGCAAGGTTGATAATGAGATCATATGCAAGGAATCTTTGCACTCTGGCAAAAAAGACAAATATGCTCAAGGATGTTTCGGCCGAGATGGAGGGCACCTCTATCAAGACCTTTGATGACTATGTCGGTGCATTGGAAAGATTGTTCGTCATAGATGACATCCCGGCCTGGAATCCTGCAATAAGGTCTGCAACAGTCATCAGAACCAGTAACAAACGTTGTTTCGTGGACCCGGCCATTGCCGTTGCAGTCGCAGGGCTGTCCCCTCAGGCTCTTGCTGTGGATCTGAAGACTTTCGGTTTTATTTATGAATGCTTGTGTATGAGGGATCTGAAAGCCTATTCCCAGGCATTGGGCGGAAAGTTGTCTTATTATCATGACAGATATGATCTGGAGGCGGATGCCGTACTGCATCTTCAGGATGGAAGATATGCCTTGATAGAGTGTAAGCTCGGCAGCCGTGACATAGAAGCAGGTGCCGGGCACCTTGTTGAATTGAGAGATCTCATAGCGGCGCATAATGAAAAAAACAGCTATGCGCCGCTACGGCTTCCGGATCTGTTGCTCGTCCTTACCGGCGGCAATATGGCTTACACCCGCCATGATGGTGTGAAGGTGATTCCGATCGGGTGCCTCAAGGACTGATGTGTTGTCAAACTTCCGTGCGCGGCCTGTTTTATCCTGCGCATAGGATAAAAAGTGCCCGGATTTGTCCGGCGCATAAGATAATAAGCATAAGATAATAAGCATAAGATATTATTAAAAAGCGTAAGATAATATTAAAAAGGTTGTACCCTTTAGACCTTTTTTGTAAGTTTGCAGACTTGATTCGGATGAAAAAAAGAGTTGAAATGGAAAATTCTCAGAAAGCAAAAGTACTGGTGGTCGGAGGTGGCGGAAGATGCCATGCCATAGTGGATGCGCTGTCGCGGTCGCCTAAGGTCGGGAAAATATATTGTGCTCCGGGCAATGCAGGAATTGCTGCGCAGGCGGAATGTGTTCCGCTTAAAGATACTCAGGTGCAGGAACTGAAGGATTTTGCTTTGGAGAATGGGGTAGACTTGACTGTGGTGGGGCCGGAAGTGGCTTTGGCTGCGGGAATTACCGATGTTTTCAAGGCTGCCGGGCTGAGGATTTTCGGGCCGTCGAAGGCGGCTGCCACCATCGAATCGAGCAAGGATTTCGCCAAGAGGCTGATGGAGAAATACGATGTGCCTACTGCCGCTTTCAGGACGTTTGAAGATTATCGGACGGCTGTGGAGTATGTGCGCGGCGGCTCGTTCCCCGTGGTGCTCAAATACGACGGTCTTGCAGCTGGCAAAGGTGTGGTGATAGCGGAGGATTTCGCCAGGGCGGATGAGACATTGAAAGATATGCTTCTCGATGCGCATTTCGGGGAAGGCAAGGTCGTTGTCGAAGAATTCCTGACCGGTCCGGAGTTTTCTTTCATGTGCTTCGTGGACGGGGAAAAAGTATGGCCTATGGCCGTGTCACAGGATCACAAGAGGGCATACGAGGGGGACAAAGGCCCGAATACCGGAGGAATGGGGGCATATTCTCCTGTGCCGCTGATTACGGACGAGGACATCGCATATTCTTTGGAATACATTATGAAGCCTGTGGCTGCCGGGATGGTGGCGGAAGGCTGTCCGTTCAAGGGCGTGCTTTACGGAGGGCTGATGAAGACCCCTGCAGGAGTGAAGGTCATAGAGTTCAACTGCCGGTTCGGCGACCCTGAGACGGAGGTCGTCCTGCCGCGGCTCGAGTCCGACATTTACGATATATTCTCTGCGGTGACTGACGGAACGCCTATGCCTGAAATCAGGTGGTCTCCGAAATCCGCCATCGGTTTTGTACTGGCGTCCAAAGGCTATCCGGGTTCTTATGAAAAAGGTTTTGCCATCGAAGGCCTCGACGAAGCGGAGGCTCTCGGAGACATCCGCATCTACCATATGGGCACTGCGATGAAAGACGGAAAGTACGTTACTTCCGGAGGCCGGGTCCTGATGGTGGTCGGTTTCGGCGAAGACCTGAAATCCGCCCAGGCCCACGCTCTTAAGGCCGTCTCCTGCATCCGTTGCGACAACCTTTTCCATCGCCGCGACATCGGCTGGCGGGTTTTGTAATTAAATTATATCCAGCAACTCCTTGAATTCCTTAATCCTGAACAGTCCGGGGTGGTCGAATTCTTCGGCGACCTCGTGCTGCCAGGTGCTTTTCGCCGGGATGTGCACGCCGTAGCCGCCGGCTTTCAGGACCGGGGCTATGTCCGACTTGAATGAATTGCCGACCATAAGGAGCTCTTCCGACCTGATTCCGAGCACGTCTATGATCTTGCGGTAGGCCTCTTCGGTCTTGTCGGGGACTATTTCTATGTGGCTGAAAAATCTGGTCAGACCGGATCTTTCGAGTTTGTTTTCCTGGTCCGTGGTGTTGCCTTTGGTGATGACTATGAGCTTGTAGGGCCTTGCCGATGAGATGGTTTCAAGAGTCTTTTCGACTTCCGGATAAGGTGTCGCAGGATTGGCGAGCAGTTCCCTCCCGATGTCGTAGATCCTGTGGAGGGCGGACGCCGGTATCGTGTCCCTGCTCAGCCGCAGGGCCGTCTCCATCATTGACAGTGTGAATGCCATGACACCGTAGCCCAAAGTGCCCATGTTCTGCATCTCGGTCTTGAAAAGCTCTTTCTTTACGTATTCCGCATCCCCGTAGGCTGAAAGCACCTCACTGAACCGGTCTTCAGCTTCATCGAAGTACAGCTGGTTCTCCCACAGAGTATCGTCGGCATCGAATGCCACTACCTTTATCCTGTCTTTCATTTCATCCGTTTTTTGTTCACCCGCAAAAATATTCCTGTCAAGTTATCGTGACGTATGCACCGGCGTTTTTTGCGGATATGTGATTTTCCGGGCGCAAAAATAAGCAAAATATTTCCTATCTTCGTCTCCGTTGAAATGAATGCCGGGAAATTACCGGTTTCACGGAGGGGCTTCCGGGCCGTGGCAATACGCATATACCGGATCGATAAATTAAACTTGGATATATGATTATAAGCGGAAAAGAACTGTCTTCCAAGCTGAAGACTGACATGAGGGATGAGGTTTCGACTTTTACGGAAAAATACGGAAGGGTGCCTCATCTCGTGGTGATTCTGGTCGGTGACGACCCTGCAAGCGTTTCTTACGTGACAGGGAAGGCAAAGGCTTCGGAATTCGTAGGCATCAGGAACACGACCATAAGAAAGCCTGAGACGATTTCGGAAGATGAACTTCTGGAACTTATACGCCGGCTCAATGCTGATGACTCTGTGGACGGCATCCTGGTGCAGCTGCCCCTGCCTGAACATATCTCCGAGGCTAAGGTCATAGAGACCATAGACAAATCCAAGGATGTGGACGGTTTCCATCCGCTGAATGTGGCCGCGCTGTGGCAGAAACAGCCTTGCACCCTGCCCTGCACTCCGAAAGGCATCATAAAGATGCTCAAGGCTGCCGGTGTGGAAATCAAGGGAAAGCGGGCGGTAGTCATCGGCCGCAGCAACATCGTGGGACTGCCCGTAGCCAAGCTTCTTCTCGATGAAAATGCCACTGTCACCATAGCCCACAGCCGTACTGCCGACCTTCCGGCCGTGACCCGGGAAGCGGATATACTGGTTGTGGCCATAGGTAAGCCGCGTTTCGTGACGGCGGATATGGTATCGGAAGGCGCGGCCGTGATAGATGTCGGGGTAAACCGCGACCCTGAAACGGGCAAACTCTGCGGAGACGTGGATTTCGCAGACATCGAGCCCAAGGCCTCCGTCATTACTCCTGTTCCAGGAGGGGTCGGACCTATGACCATCAGCTGCCTGATGGAAAACACCATAGAGTGCTTTCTGCGGAAAACGGCCAGTCGCTGAGGGTGCCCCCAAAGGGTATTTCGGGCCACCCTCAAACGTCTTTCACAGAAAGACGGAATCCATCCTAACCTCTCTGTTCACTTTCGGGCTGCCTCGATGAGAGGGGCTACAGATTCTCTTGTGATCAGTTCCGGTGACAGTTCTATCTGGGATTTGATTTCGCGGTGGTTTGAAATGCTTTCGTTCAGGAGCTTGACGGCCATCTTGCCCATCTCGCCCACCGGCTGCCCGATACGGGTGACGGCAGGCTCGAGAAAGTCCAGGTACATATAATTGTCGAACGATATCAGGGAAATGTCGTCAGGTATTCGCAGCCGGGCTTCCCTGATGGCCTTTATGGCCCCCATACCTATGTTGTTGCTCAGGGCGAATATCGCCGTGGGCCTTTTTTCGTTGTTCAGCAGCAGTTTTGTTTCCAGATAGCCGTTCTGCACGGAAAATTCGTTTCCCGTGATTATCGCCCTGTCTTCGAGCCCGTTTTCCCGGAGCACGCTGACATATCCTTCGATTCTTTTTTTATTTGTCGTGGCCGTCGGCGGTCCGGAGATGCAGGCTATGTCCTTGTGGGCGTTCCTGACCAGGAGCGATGTGGCCATATAGCCGCCCCGGTAGTTGTTCGTCACCACGTACGGAAGAGTGGTGTTTTCGTAACACCTGTCCACGAGGACTATCGGGACGAACTGGCTGTTGGTCTGTTCGAGGTATGTCGGATTATTTCCGCAGGGCACCGTGATGATGCCGTCCACCTTGCGTGACAGCAGGGTGGCAATCGAGGCGTTCTGGATGTTTTCGTTCTCCATACTGTCGGCCACGATGGTCGTGTAGCCGAATTTCTGGGATTCGGATATGATGACGCTCGCGATTTCCGCGAAATAAGGGTTCGACAGGGACGGGATAAGAAGTCCTATCATCTGGCTCTTGTCCGTGCGCAGGCTCTTTGCGACGATGTTCGGAGTGTAGCCGCAGCGCCGGGCTTCGTTCACTATTGTCTCGATGGTTTCCTTGGATATCCTGCTGGCGTATGCCTTGTTGTTCAGAACCCTCGAAATCGTGGATTTGGAGAAGCCTGTGTTTTTGGAGATGGTGTCGAGTGTGGTTTTCATCTGTATCTTTTATCGTGGCCTCTTTTATTGCAGGTTCTTTTCCCGCAGCTTCTTTTCTTGTGCCGTTTTTTTCGCTACCCCTTTGCGCAAAAATAACAAAAGTTTCGCAAAATTTAACGCAAAATCGCTGAATTTTTCGGGGATATTACGTTTTACTTGCATTTTATTGAATAATTTTGAGCAAAACGATGACACTAAGAGGCCGTTCGGAATTTTTGAAAAAAACAGACGGTTCCAGAAATAACTGAAAAATATTCCAATAATAATGAAACCGAAAAAAATACTGGTTATCGGTAGCAGCAATACCGATATGACCGTAAAGGCGGACAGGCTGCCGGCCCCGGGGGAGACCATCCTCGGAGGGACTTTCAGTATGGGGCATGGCGGGAAAGGCGCCAACCAGGCCATAGCGGCCAAACGTCTCGGGGGAGACGTGTCCTTTATATGCAAGGTAGGGAAAGACTCTTTCGGGGAGATGTCCTTGAAAAAATACCGCGAGGAGGGGATAGATGTCTCGGCTGCTATGTATTCGGAATGTCCTTCGGGCGTGGCTCTCATCACGGTGGATGCGGGGGCGGAAAATTCCATAGTCGTGGCTTCCGGAGCCAACGGGGACATAACGGTGGAGGATATCCGCGGCATTGCTCCCGTCATCGCCTCGTCTTCCATCCTGCTGATGCAGCTTGAAATTCCGGTGGAGGCCGTAATCGAGGCCGCAAAAATCGCCCACGAGGCAGGTGTGTATGTAGTGCTCAATCCTGCACCGGCCCCTGCAAAGGCGCTTCCGGAGGAACTTTTCAAATATGTTTCTCTCGTTATCCCGAACGAGACGGAAATATCCCTGTTGACAGGAACCGAGGCCGACAGTGAAGAAACGGCAGTGCAGGCGGCGGGCATGCTGAAAGCTGCGGGAGCGAAGTCGGTGATAGTCACCCTCGGCTCCAGGGGCTCTCTCGTGTGCGACGGGGCAGAGCCGGTCGTGATTCCGGCCAGGAAGGTCGAGGCTGTGGACACCACGGCGGCGGGCGATACTTTCTGTGGGGCGCTCTGCGTGGCCTTGGCGGAGGAAAAGCCGATGATGGAAGCCGTGAAGTTCGCCACCCGGGCCTCGTCCCTGACGGTCACAAGGATGGGGGCGGCCGATTCCATTCCGTTCAGAACGGAAGTAGAAAATATTAATTAACATCAGTTCGACGAATTTATGTTGTTCATGACCAGGTAATTCGTCGAACTGACGTTAAGGATTTCTACGAAATCCGGCTGTCTTAAACCCCAGTCGCTGTGGCGACAGCCCCTTTTCAAGGGGCGCCACCCCCATTCGCCCCCTCGCCGGGGGCTCGTCACAGGACTTCGTCCTGTTCCTTCAGAGGTTGTTCTCTGAACTTCAATAAATTGAATTTCATCGAACTCATTAATATTAATAACACATTATGTTTATAGTCAATAGCTATGCTTTAGCCGTGGTGTTCTGTTTCATCACGATGCTCTGTTGGGGCTCCTGGGGCAATACCCAGAAATTGGCGGCCAAAAACTGGCGCTACGAGCTTTTCTACTGGGACTATGTCATCGGAATGGTGCTGTTCTCACTGATAATATGCTTCACAATGGGAAGCATCGGCAGCGAAGGTCGGTCTTTCCTCGACGACCTGGCCCAGGCCGACTCTAAGAATCTGTGGAGCGTTATCATAGGAGGCGTGATTTTCAACGCGTCCAACATCCTTCTCTCCGCTTCTACATCCATTGCGGGCCTTTCCGTGGCCTTCCCTCTCGGTGTCGGACTCTCTCTTGTGCTCGGTGTGATAATCAATTACATAGGTGCACCTAAAGGGGATCCAGTCATCCTGTTCCTCGGAGTGGCCCTGATAGCCGTCGCCATCATCTGCAACGGGATAGCATCCGGGATGTCGCAAAAGGGCAGCAAGGATACGGCTTCGGGCGGAAGCAATGCCAAGGGCATCGCACTGGCAGTCGTGGCCGGCGTCCTTATGTCGTTCTTCTACCGCTTCGTCGCCAAGGCGATGGACCTCAATAATTTCGCATCTCCTGCCGAAGGCATGCTGACTCCATATACCGCCATTTTCGTATTTTCAGTCGGCGTCCTGCTCAGTAACTTCATATTCAATTCATTGGTGATGCGTTATCCGTTCGTCGGCGAGCCTGTCAGATACAAGGACTATTTCGCAGGCAAGTTCACGACCCATCTCACCGGTATGCTCGGAGGTGCCATCTGGTGTCTCGGTACCGCATTCAGCTACATCGCATCCGGCCAGGCCGGCGCCGCCATCTCCTACGCTCTCGGCCAGGGCGCTCCGATGGTAGCCGCCGTCTGGGGAGTCTTCATCTGGAAAGAGTTCAAGGGCGCGGACCGCAAGACGAACCTTCTCCTTCTCCTGATGTTCATCCTCTTCATCGCCGGACTCGCATCTATCATTGTTTCAGGGGGTAATTGAAAATTTGCTTCTGTCCGAATTTTGTTAACTTAGCAGGACGGATGTGAAAACATAAGACTAAAGATATGAAATTCAGAATTATTTTATCGGCAGCATTGGCGATGATTTCCCTGCTGTCCTGCACTTCGACCCCTCAGACAGCCGATGACCGTCTCAAGGTGATTTTCGAGACCGACATAGGAAACGATGTGGACGATGCCCTGGCTATGGATATGCTTCACAAGTACATCGATGAAGGGAAAATCGATGTATTGGCAGTGATGATAAACAAGAACGGGACGGCTCCGGCGGAGTTTACGGACATTATGAACACGTGGTACGGGCATCCGGACATCCCTGTCGGGATCGTCAGGAACGGGGCGGACTGCGAGGATGATGCCATAA
>CASFLY010000063.1 GCA_949295645.1 uncultured Bacteroidales bacterium
AAATTCATTGTGTCTGAAACATAAATCCTGCAATGCGGAAATCTTGCATCGGGAACGCAAAAAAAACGGAAAAGCATCCTAATGTCTCTTCAGACGGAGTCCTATGCGGTCACGGTCGGTATCAACGGAAATGACCTCGACGGTGATATGCTGATGCAGTTTCAGAACCTCGGAAGGATTCCCCACCCGCCTTTTGCCTCCGCCCATCTGCGAGACATGGATAAGGCCGTTCTGCTTGATGCCTATGTCCACGAATGCTCCGAAAGCGGTGATATTGGTCACTATCCCCGGCAGTTCCATCCCCGGAACAAGATCCTCGATAGTATGGATGTCTTCCGAAAAGGCGAATTCCGTTGCACTCTCGCGCGGATCCCTGCCCGGCTTCACCAGTTCTTTCAGTATATCGGTGACCGTAGGCAGTCCGAAATCCTTTTCAACGAAATCCTCTGGACGGATTCTGGCACAAAGTCCGGCATCGCCCACCAGTTCTTCAGCCTTTACACCGAGGCTGCCTGCCATTTTCTCCACTATATGATACGACTCGGGATGCACCGCCGAATTGTCAAGCGGATTTTCCGCCCCGGGAATCCTCAGGAAGCCGGCACACTGTTCGAAAGCCTTTTCTCCCAAGCGCTTTACCTTCAGGAGTTCCTGCCGCGACCTGAACGGGCCGTTCTCAGAACGGTAACGGACTATGTTTTCCGCCAGGACGGGGCCGATTCCCGACACGTAGCTCAAAAGATGGCGGCTGGCCGTGTTCAGGTTCACTCCCACGCTGTTCACGCAGCTTTCCACAGTATTGTCGAGCTTCTCCTTGAGCAAGGCCTGGTCCACATCGTGCTGGTACTGGCCTACTCCCAAAGACTTGGGGTCTATCTTCACCAGTTCCGACAGGGGATCCATAAGCCTCCTCCCGATGGACACGGCCCCGCGGACCGTTACGTCGTAGTCGGGGAACTCCTCCCGGGCCACTTCCGACGCGGAATAGATCGAGGCCCCGTCCTCACTGACCGAGAAAACCCTGACATAGTCCGGCTTCGGTATCCGCCTGATGAATTCCTCCGTCTCACGGCCGGCGGTCCCGTTTCCTATGGCGATGACTTCTATTCCGTATTTTTCTATCATCTGGGAAACCGCCCTTATGGACTTGACCTTTTCGCTCACCGGAGGATGGGGGAAAACGGTCTCATTGTGAAGCAGGTTGCCCTGCGCGTCGAGGCAGACCACCTTGCAGCCTGTCCTGAACCCGGGGTCTATCGCCAGAACCCTTTTCTGCCCTACCGGAGGTGCAAGAAGAAGCTGGCGGAGATTCTCGCCGAAGACCTTGATCGATTCTATGTCGGCCCTTTCCTTCGCTTCCTTTATGACCTCGTTCGAAATAGACGGCTCCAGAAGTCTCTTGTACGCGTCATCGATGGATGACCTTATCTGTTCTGCCAGTGCATCGCCGGGGTATTTTTTCTCATGGCAGAAATCATAGTAGAGCTTGTTCCCGCATTTTTCCGGGTCGGCATCCAGCTTCAGGTTCAGAAAGCCCTCTTCCTCGGCCCTCAAAACGGCAAGGAGCCTGTGCGAGGCTATGTGTGAAAGCGATTCAGAAAAATCGAAATAGCCCTGATACTTCCTGGCTTCCGGAGAATCCGCCTTTTTCGTCGGCTTCGAGACAAGTCTTCTTGTCCTGAGCATCCCGCGCACGGTTTCCCTTACGGAAGCGGTCTCGTTCAGTTTTTCCGCGATGATGTCCCTTGCCCCGGAAAGAGCGTCCCCGACAGTAGGGACCTTTTCATTCACGTATTTCCCGGCTTCCTTAGCCGGATCGGCAGCCGTAAGGTTGTATATCTTCTCGGCAAGAGGTTCCAGACCGGCTTCCCTTGCAACGGTAGCACGTGTCCGGCGTTTCGGCCTGAACGGAAGATACAGGTCTTCAAGCTCGGCAGACTCCACGCAGTTCTCTATCGCCGACCGGAGTTCCGGAGTCAGTTTTCCGGCCTCGGAAACGGTCCCGAGGATCGTCTCCTTTCTCTTTTCCATCTCGGAATATACCTCTATCCAATGCTTTATTTCCGCCACGGAGACATCATCCAGCCCTCCTGTCCGCTCTTTTCTGTAACGGCTGATAAAGGGAATCGTCGCCCCCTCTTCGAAAAGGCCGGCACAGTTTTCCACCTGCCATTCGCGCACATCCAGTTTCCTGGCTATGGTTTTAATGTATAATTCTTTCATAATTATATGGTTACAAGTCGCTGTCAATCATGCGACACTTCTTTCAGCTGGTTACGGTACGCGGAAAAGATCTTCGATTTCGACACGAACCCTATATAGGTCCTGTACCTGTCCACCACCGGCAGGTTCCACGCATCCGTCTTCTCGAACTTGAGCATCACGCTGTCCATCTTCTCGTCCGCATAGACGTAGGCCGGGGAAGACTTCATGTAATTGTATACGTGCATCTTGCCGTAAAGCTCTTTCTTGAACATGTCACGGCGGATATCCTCAAGAGACACATAGCCCTGGAAATGCCTGCGGCTGTCCAGAACCGGGAAAATATTCCTCGACGACACCGACACGGCCTCCACGAGCTCCCCCAGAGTCGCATCTATCCTGACGGGCGTAAAGTCGGACTCGATCAGATCCGAAGTTTTCAGCAGGGTAAGCACAGCCTGGTCGCTGTCGTGGGTCAGAAGCTCTCCCCTTTTCGCAATCCGTTTCGTATAAATGGAATACTGTTCGAAAATACGGGTGGTGCCGTATGAAATCGTGGATGTGAGGATGAGAGGGATAAGCAGTTCATAGCCTCCCGAAATCTCTGCAATAAGGAAAATCGCCGTCATGGGTGCCTGCATCACCCCTGCCATAAGACCTGCCATGCCGACCAGCACAGAATTCTGCTCCGGTACCGAAATGTCGGTTCCGGCAAAAACGAGGTTCACTGTCCTCGACAGCACGAAGCCGGCTACGGCCCCTACGAAAAGGGTCGGGCCGAACGTACCTCCCACGCCTCCGCCTGCATTGGTGAAAGACATGGAAAAGACCTTCAGCAGCAGGATGAGCAGGAAAAAGACAGGAATCGTCCAGGCAGTATTCATAAAGAAGCCGAGGACGGTTCTGGTCGGAAAAGCTATCTCGCCGCCGTTCAGCAGGACGGACAGCGAATCGTAGCCTTCCCCGTACAGCGGAGGAAAAAGGAATATCAGCAGGCCGAGGCAGGCAGCGGACAGAAACCATCTTTTATATGGGTTTTTGACAGACTTTATCCGGTCCTCAAGCCACAATGTAGTTCTGGTGAAATATATGGAGCAGGCTGCGCAGAACAGTCCGAGGATGATGTAGAAAGGAATGTTCCGCATAGCGAACGGGGACAGGGTGCATTCGAACGGCAGGGAGTCCCCGAGGAAAATATACGAGACAACGGTGGCCGAAACCGTGGACAGGAGCAGCGGCAGAATGGATGTCATCGAGATGTTGAAAAGCAGGATCTCGAGGGTGAAAAGGACGCCGGCAAGGGGCGCCTTGAAAATGCCGGCCACGGCACCTGCCGCCCCGCAGCCGAGAAGAATGGTGATATTCCTGTAGGAAAGCCCCATCTTCCTGCCGATATTCGAACCTATGGCGGCACCGGTATAGACGATAGGGGCCTCCGCTCCGACAGAGCCTCCGAAACCTATCGTCACGGAACTCGCCACTATGGAGGACCACATATTGTGCGGCCTGATCTTGGATTCGTTCTTGGAAACGGCCAGAAGCACCTTCGTCACCCCATGACCGATATTGTCCCTGACCACGTAGCGGACAAAAAGCATGGAAAGCAGCATTCCTATGCCGGGATAGACCAGGTACAAAAGGTTGAAGCTGTCGGAGCCGTCGAAAAACGAAGTGAGAGAGGTGTGTATCACCTCGATAAGGGATTTGAGTATGACGGAAGCCAGTCCGCAGGATACGCCCACAACAAGAGAAAGGACCAGAATCTGGTCCCTCTCAGTCAGTTTCTGCAGGATTCGCCTTACTGCAGCGAAAAAATGTCCGGTTCTCCTGTCTGTCTTCAATTTTTACGGTTTTAGAAACCTGTCCTCAGTCCATGTCGGATTCCTGGACATCGTCATCCGAGGATGCGTACTGCGCGATATTGTCATCAGGAAGATCGCCGCTGTCCGGTCCGCTCTCGGCTACCGAATCCTCGTCATCCTCGCCGTCGAGCCATCTTTCTATGTCCTCGGCATCATCCGTCTTGACCTTTATTTTCACAAGATAGATTGCGGAGGGAATCTCCACTGTCACTGCATAGAATGATGTCCCGTCCGGTTTGTCGTATTTCAACAGGTCTGGTAGATAATCGGAGAAGCCCTTCGGATATTTTTCCGCAAACGCTGCAGCCAACTCCTCAGACATGTTCTCGTAACTTACTACAGCCCTCTTCTTCTGACTCATCTGTTCCATATTTATTTCATTAACGTCTTTTTTTACTATGATCCGGCACCGGCTCCGGTACGGCGGATTCTGCCGTATACCGGACGCAAACGGCCGCTGCACGACTTCCAGGCCGCCCTGCCGTTATTACGTTGCAATAATAGGATATTATTTCGTAATCAGAAAAAAAATTTAACATTTTTACCGCCCGCGCCTGCCTGATGAGACACCGTTCCTCTTGAAAAAGAACGATTTCTGCTCCCTTTTCCGTTCGATATCCCGTTCCACGAAGACCTTCCGCATCGACCTCGGATCGAGCCCCGTATAGAACATCACCGAAGAAGTGGTCATCGGCGTAGGGGTAAAGTCCTGGACCTGCTCGGTACGGATGCCTTTCAATACAGGATTCGCAGACAGCCTCTCCATCTCACGGAAGCCGCAGCCCGGGTGTCCGGAAATGAAATAAGGCACAAGGACACAATGTTTCCCCGACTTGCGGACAATGGCGTCGAACTCCCGCCTTAGCATCGCGAAAAGGCTGAAAGGAGGCTTGGACATCAGTTTCAGCACATTGTCTTCCGTATGCTCCGGGGCTACCTTCAGAATGCCGGAAGTATGTTCGAGAACCAGTTCTTTCAGATAAGGCCCGGACGTCCCGTCGACATAGCCCTTTTCATCCAGGAAAAGGTCGTACCTTATGCCGCTGCCGATGTAGAAATGCCTGATCCCCCTTATTCCGGATATCGCGGCATACAGGTTCAGAAGCCTGGCGTGCGAACGGTCGAGATTCCTGCACGGGGACGGGAAAAGGCAGGACTTCCTCTGACATACGGCACAGAGGCTCCGATCCTTGCCTCCCATACCGTACATATTGGCCGTAGGCGCCCCGACATCGGATATATTGCCCGCAAAACCGGGCAATGTCTTCAACTCCCTTACTTCCTTCAATATGGACTTTTCCGAACGGCACTGTATGAATTTTCCCTGATGAGCGGCTATCGTGCAGAAATTGCAGCCTCCGAAACATCCGCGATGCGTGTTGACGGAAAACTTTATCATCTCGTATGCCGGGATATGCTTCCCCTTGTAGCGCGGATGCGGCAGTTTCGTGTAAGGCAGATCCCAGAACGAATCCATTTCCTCTTCCGTTGCCGGCGGCCAGGGCGGATTCACACGTACATAGCCGTCTTTGCACGGCTCTATCAGCACCTTGGGCGCAAGCATATTGGCGGAAACCTCTATCAGATGGAAGTTTTCGGCAAAAGCCTTTTTGTCGGCAAGGCACCGTTCATACGAATGCAGGAGCAGGGCATCCCTTGCATTGCTCCTTCCGCTCATGAAAAAGGCCATCTGCGGTATCCTGCGTATGTCGGACGGATTCCTTCCGGCCTCTATCGCGCGGGTCAACTCCAGCATTGTCCTTTCTCCCATCCCGTAGGAAAGGTAATCCGCCCCGCTGTCCACCAGAATCGACGGCATAAGGCAGTCTTTCCAGTAGTCGTAATGCGTCAGGCGCCTGAGCGAGGCTTCGATGCCGCCGATGACGACAGGCACATCCGGATACAGCCGCTTCAGAATCCCGGTGTAGACTGTCACCGCATAGTCGGGACGCTGGCCGGCCTTGCCCATCGGAGTATATGCGTCATTGCTCCTGAGCCGTTTGGATGCGGTGTAATGGTTTACCATAGAGTCCATTGCCCCTGAATTGACCCCGAAATACAGGCGCGGTCTGCCGAGTTTCCGGAAATCGCGCAGGTCATCCCTCCAGTTCGGCTGCGGCACCACGGCCACCCTGTAGCCATGCTTCTGGAGGTACCTGGCAATGACGGCAGTGCCGAAAGAAGGGTGGTCTATGAACGCGTCACCGGAAAATATGATGACATCGATATAGTCCCACCCCAGATTTTCGACTTCCCTGACGGAAGTCGGTATCATATAATCGTTTCCCATTCCGAGCTACATCCTCTCGGGAAGCTGTATTCCGAGGATATCCATCGCCTTGACCAGGACTCCCGCCACAGTGGAAAGCAGTGCCAGCCTGTATTTCAGCAGGGCCTCGTCCTCTTCCCGGAGGACAGGGGTGTCGTGATAATACTGGTTGAATTCCTTGGCCAGTTCGTAGGCATAGTTGGCTATGACTGCTGGAGAATGTGCCTGACCGCCTTCGGCCACCTTGTCCGGGTACATGTCGATAAGCTTTATAAGGCGTATTTCCTTGGCGGACAAGCATATATCATCACTTATAGCATCCGGGCCGTACACAATGCCCCGCTCTCCGGCCTTCCTGAGGATGGACTTGATACGGGCATGGGTGTACTGGATGAACGGGCCGGTGTTGCCGTTGAAATCGATAGACTCCTTAGGGTCGAAAAGCATCGTCTTTTTCGGGTCTACCTTGATGATGAAGTATTTGAGGGCGCCGAGGCTAAGCTTGCGGAAAAGGGCGTCCTGCTCGGATTCGGACATATTGTCCAGTTTCCCGAGTTCGAGGGATGTCTCCTTTGCCGTATTGTACATCTTTTCGAGAAGATCATCGGCATCCACCACAGTGCCTTCGCGCGATTTCATCTTGCCTTCAGGCAGCTCCACCATTCCGTATGAAAGATGGTAGATGTTGTCCGACCAGGCAAAGCCGAGCTTCTTGAGAATCAGTTTCAGTACCTGGAAATGATAGTTCTGCTCATTGCCCACCACATAGATGTGCTCGTCGAGGTTGTACTCGCTGAATCTCTGCTCGGCAGTGCCGAGATCCTGGGTCATGTACACGGATGTACCGTCGCCGCGGAGCAGGAGTTTTCTGTCCAGTCCGTCCGAAGTCAGGTCGCACCACACGGAGCCGTCGGCTTCTTTCTCGAATATTCCCATATCCAGACCTTTCCGGACAAGGGCCTTGCCCAGCAGGTAGGTCTGCGACTCGTAATACGTCCTGTCGAAAGAGATGCCGAGGTCTTCGTATGTCTTGTCGAAGCCGGCATATACCCAGGAATTCATTTTTTTCCACAGGGAAACCACTTCCTCATCCCCTTTTTCCCATTTCAGGAGCATGTCCTGGGCCTCCTTCAGGCTCGGGGCATTCTTTTCGGCCTCTTCCTTCGGCATTCCGCCGGCCACAAGATCTTCGACCTCCTTCCGGTAGATGTTGTTGAACGCCACATAGCAGTCCCCTACGAGATGGTCGCCTTTCTTGCCGGAGGATTCCGGGGTCTCCCCGTTTCCGGTTTTCAGCCAGGCCAGCATCGACTTGCAGATATGGATGCCGCGGTCGTTCACCAGATTCACTTTCATCACCTTATGTCCGTTCGCCTCCAAAAGTCTGGAAACGGACCAGCCGAGAAGGATATTCCTGATGTGTCCCAGATGAAGCGGCTTGTTCGTATTCGGCGACGAAAATTCCACCATGATGGTCTTGCCCGTAGGAGGAAGCTGTCCGAAATCCGCATCGGAAAGGATGGACGCAAACAGTCTGTTCCAGTAGGACGGCGAAAAGGAGAGGTTGAGGAAACCTTTGACCACATTGTAGCTTTCGATTTCCCGCGTATTCTCTTTCAGCCAGTCGCCGACAGCCTTTGCAGTGGCTTCGGGGGCAAGCCTTGAAACCTTCAGAAGGGGAAACACGACAAGCGTGTAATCCCCTTCGAATTCTTTTCTCGTCACCTGTACCTGAAATGAACTTTCAGGCAAGGCTGCCCCGAACAAAGCCGAGACAGCCTCTTGCGATTTTCCTATGATAAATTTGTCTGGATTCATAAAATGCACCGGTTAGCCAAGGTAACTTTTCAGGAGTTTGCTGCGGGAGTTGCTTCTCAGGCGGCGGATAGCCTTTTCCTTGATCTGACGGACACGCTCCCTGGTAAGGCCGAACCTCTCCCCGATTTCCTCCAGCGTCATCTCCTGGCATCCTATGCCGAAGAAAGACTTCACTATCTCGCGCTCCCTCGGGGCCAGGGTCGAAAGGGCCCTTTCTATCTCCTTGTTCAACGACTCGTTCACGAGGCCTCTGTCGGCACTCGGAGAATCATTGTTCACCAATATGTCGAGAAGGCTGTTGTCTTCGCCTTCCACGAACGGGGCGTCCACGGAAACATGCCTTCCGGACACCCTCAGAGTGTCTGCTATCTTGTCTTTCGGCACGTCGATCATTTCCGACAGTTCCTCGTTCGACGGCATCCTTTCGTTCTCCTGCTCGAACTTCGAAAGCGCCTTGTTGATCTTGTTCAGCGAACCGACCTGATTCAGAGGCAGCCTTACGATTCTCGACTGCTCCGCAAGAGCCTGAAGGATGGACTGTCTTATCCACCATACCGCGTATGAAATGAATTTGAAGCCCCTTGTCTCATCGAATTTCTCCGCCGCCTTTATAAGGCCGAGATTCCCTTCGTTTATAAGATCCGGAAGGCTGAGGCCCTGGTTCTGATACTGTTTGGCTACGGAAACCACGAACCTGAGGTTGGCTCTGGTAAGTTTTTCAAGAGCCGCCTGGTCGCCTTTGCGGATCCTTTGGGCAAGTTCCACTTCATCCTCTACCGTGATAAGTTCTTCCCTGCCTATCTCCTGGAGGTATTTGTCCAGGGATGCACTCTCGCGATTGGTAATCGATTTTGTAATTTTCAGCTGTCTCATAAGTCTTCGTCAGTCCGACGGATTTATGTTATTCCACACCGAAACCGAAATAGGATGGCTTGCCGTAAGATGTCACACCTTCGATAAAGACCGCCCTCTTCGACTTCTTCACTATATTCATTACGTCCTGAGGTTTGCTTACAGGCTGGTCGTTCACGTACAATATTATGAAACCTTCGGAAACTCCGGCATCCATAATCTTGCCAGGCCCTACCGAAACTATTTCCACGCCTCTGTCAAGCCTGAGCGATGCGAGCCTGTCCTTGTCGGCCTCTTTCAGCTTCGCACCATAGAATGCCACCGCACCGTCATCATCCACGGAACCGTTGTCCACCATCGTGCTCTTGAACCTGACGTCGAGAACCTTCTCCTTCCCGTCCCGGATAACGGTCAGTTCCGCCTCGTCTCCAGGGCGGTAGCTGTTCACGGCTTCCTGAACCGCGGCCGCGTTCCTGACCTTCACGGAATCCACTGCTATCAGCACGTCGCCTTTCTTCACTCCCGCCTGGTCCGCCGCGCTTCCGCTCAAAACCTCAGTAATATATACGCCGTCGAACGACGAAAGTTTCAATTCCTTGTAAATTTTATCCGTAATCGGAGTCATGGTTATTCCGAGCACTGCCCTCTTCACGCTTCCGAAGTCTATCAGGTCTTCCGCCACTTTCTTCACCATGTTGGACGGGATGGCGAAAGAATATCCTGTGTATGAACCGGTCTGGGAGATGATGGCCGTGTTCACGCCCACGAGGTTCCCCTTCTTGTCCACGAGGGCTCCCCCGCTGTTGCCCGGATTCACAGCGGCATCCGTCTGGATAAAGGATTCTATCTTGAATTCGCCGTCATAGTTCGGCATCGACCTTCCCTTTGCGCTCACGATTCCGGCAGTAATGGTGGAACGCAGGTCGTAAGGGCTGCCTATGGCCAGCACCCATTCGCCGAGCCTGAGCTTGTCCGAATCCCCGAACGGGATTACCGGCAGGCCCTCGGCCTCTATCTTGATGATCGCCACGTCGGTAGCAGGGTCGGTACCGACAAGCCGGGCATCGAATGTCTTGTTGTTGTTCAGGGTGACCTGTATTTCAGTGGCCCCTTCGACCACATGGTTGTTGGTCACGATATAGCCGTCCGGACGTATGATCACGCCGGAGCCGCTGCCGACTTTCTCCCTTTCCTGAGGAGTCGGCCCGTAGCCGAAGAAAAAGTCGAACAGGGAATTCGGAGCCCTCATCGTAACGTCTTTAGCCACGACCTTGACATATACCACGGCATCCACTGCGGATTCAGCCGCGTATGTGAAATCAGGATAGTCGGAAAGTGACAAATTGACAGTCCGGTACTGGCCTCCGTCCTGTGCCACCACCGTCATTTTACCGGAAGAATCCGTATTCTTCACCACTGCATACGCCGTCAGGCCTCCCACGAGAGCCGAAAGCAAAACGATTAAAATACCTTTTTTCATATTCTACAGTCTTTAATTATTGTCCTTTACTGTCTTTCGGGCCTGTCGCAGCCCTCTAAAACCCTGGGCCTTACGGACAAGGGCCGGCATAAGCGCCAAGCAGTGGAAAAAATCAAATTATATGCCAGAATCCCGGAAAATTTTGTACATTTGCTTGATTATTGTTTAGAACAAAACGGGAGAAGTTTATGAAATTAGTTGTTTCGAGTTCAGAACTGTTGAAAGGGATAATGACCGTGGCCAAGGCCATCCCGACCAAGTCGGCCCTCCCCATTCTGGAGAATTTCCTTTTCGATCTGAAAGACAATCTTTTGGAAATCACTGCATCGGACTCAGAGCTCACGATGAGGACAAGCATAGAAGTCGAAAGCGCGGAGGAAGGAGGACAGATCGCCGTACCGGCAAAGCACCTGATGGATCTGCTTAAGGAACTTCCCGACCAGCCCCTTTCCATCAAGACTACAAGCGACACGTCGTTCGAGTTCACCTGGGCCAGCGGAGCATCGACCCTGCCGTATTTTCCTGCAGCGGACTATCCCGAATTCGCCACCGCAGACGACACGGCCGTGACACTCGACTTCCCGGCGCAGGGACTCGTGGAAGGCATAGCATCAACGATTTACGCCACTGCCGATGACGAAATCAGACCGACTATGAACGGAATCTACTTCGACATCGACACGGATTCCACCACGCTTGTGGCCTCCGACGCCCACAAACTGGTCTGCTACACGACAAAGGACGTCAAGGCTTCCGAGAAAGCGTCTTTCATCCTGCACAAGAAGCCTGCAGCCATCTTGCGCAGCATTATCGGGAAGAACACGGAAAAAGTGGAAATAGCCTTCGACTCGAAAAACGCGGTCTTCAGATTCGACAACACTATCGTGATCTGCCGGCTTGTAATCGGGAAATATCCGCGATACAGGGATGTCATTCCGCAGAACAACACCAACATAATGAAAATCGACAGGCTCCAGCTCCTGAATTCCGTCCGCAGGGTTTCCGTCTGTGCGAACAAGGGCTCAAATCACATAAAATTCAACCTGACCGCCAACTCCCTGGAAATCACGGCCCAGGATCTCGGATTTTCGTTGGCGGCATACGAAAAGGTGCCTTGCGAATACGAAGGGGATGACCTGAGCATCGGTTTCAAATCCACCTTCCTGGTCGAGATTCTCGGAAACATCGACTGCAACGGGATAGTGTTCAAGTTCGCGGACGGGACAAGGCCTGCCGTAATCGTGCCTTCGGAAGAGGAGGAGGAAAGCGAGAAGATTTGTGGAATCCTGATGCCGAGCATTGCCTGATTTGCCATGGAACTGAATCTTGAAAGGCCGCTACTTTTCTTCGACATAGAAAGCACCGGTCTCAATATCGCGACCGATGCGATCATCGAACTGAGTTTCGTAAAGATATTTCCCGGGAATGAAATCCGGGTCAAGACCTGGAGGGTGAAGCCCTGGGACTATGTCGGGAACTGCCAGAAGAAAATCAACCCGAGCGCCATGGAGGTGCATGGAATCAGGGACGAGGATCTGGCCGGCGAGAAATGTTTCTGGGAAATCGTGGATGAGATCCAGGAATGGCTGGACGGCTCGGATCTGGCCGGCTTCAACTCGAACAAGTTCGATATGCCCATGCTTGCCGAGGAGCTGGAGAGAGTGAGGAAGTACAAGGGCAAGGCCATCCGCATCGACCTGCACGGGATGAAGATGGTAGACGTCCAGAATATCTACCATCAGCTGGAACCGAGGAACCTGAAAGCCGCATACCGCTTCTACTGCGACAAGGACCTGGAAAAGGCACATTCGGCCGAGGCCGATACGATGGCGACCTACGAAGTTCTGAAAGCGCAGCTCGACAGATACCCGGACCAGCTGAAAAACGACGTGAATTTCCTTGCCGGATTCTCCGAAAGGCAGAAAATAGTGGACTACGCAGGCAGGCTTGTATTCAACGACAAGAAAGAAGTGGTGATAAATTTCGGGAAGCACCGCGGGAAAACCGCGCGCGAAGTCTATGAAACCGAACCGTCCTATTTCAGCTGGGTCGAGAACGGAGAATTCACCCTCGACACCAAACAGCAGTTCATCCTGCTGAGACGTCAGTTCGAGGCTGAAAAGGCGGAAGCCAGGAAAGCCGCAATGAAAAAGCTTACGGACAAGGAAATAGAAAAATCAGTGAGTTCCATAGCCGAAAAATGGGGCTCGGGACGGCTGTTCTGATGAATATCAGCATCAAACTATACGGCTCCGGCAGGATCGTCTGCCGCCCGGACACTACCTGGGAGAGGGAAAGCAGGGACTTTTTCGCTCCCGGATTTCTTTTCAGGATATGGTTCAGCCCCGTGGTTTTCACCAGGATATCCAAGGCGGGAAAATTCATCTCTCCGAAATTCGCCGCGAGGTATTACGACGGGCTGAATTTCGGAATCCTGCTCTATTCAGGCGACTTGCTGGCCAAGGGCGGACCGGAAAGCCTGGCTGCCGCTTCTGTGCTTGACCACAGTTCCATCCTGCCTTTTCCCCTTTGCCGGCCCGAGGTTTTCGCTTCGGGAGACGGCCGCTTCGTTTTCCGGAAAAACGGCACTGTCCTCTACGCTGCCGATGCCGGAGAGAATCTCGTCGCACAAATCGAAAAAGGGATATGCGAGGGGTCGGAATATGTGAGCCAGAGAATCGGGGATCTGATAGCCATAGAGACGGACTTGCCGCGCGAGCTGATCGGCGAAAACGAAAAGAGAGCCGAAATCAGCGCGGAATTCAATGGAAGCCGGCTGTTCAGGCTCTCGATAATCAAGTGAGCCACTCATGGGATTCGAACCCACGACCTACGCGTTACGAATGCGTTGCTCTACCGACTGAGCTAAAGTGGCCTTGAAAACTCCTCCCGTCTCCGAAAGGGACTGCAAAAATAAGACATTTTTTTGATTTTACATAATTTTTAATCATTATCCGGCAAAACAGGATGGAAACCGATATACTGATAACAGGAGGAGGGGCGGCGGGGCTGCTGGCGGCCGTCGGTGCGGGCAACGGCCGGAACAGTGTTCTCGTATTGGAGAAGATGCCCAGGCCGGGAAGAAAGATTATGATCAGCGGCAAGGGGCGGTGCAATATGACCAATCTGAAAAACTGGTCCGAATTCTCGAGGCACATCCATCCTAAGGCTGATTTTCTCAAAACGGCATTCTACGCTTTTTCTCCCGAAGACACCGTAAGGTTTTTCAACGAAAACGGACTTCCAACCGTGGCTGAACGCGGAGACAGGGTGTTCCCGGCATCATACAAGGCTATGGATGTTGTGGATACTCTCGGCAAGGCGGCAAGGAATGCAGGGGCGACAATCCTGACGGGAGAGGAAGTCACGGAAATTTCGAAATGCGGGGACAGGTTCATTGCCCTGACTGCGTCCGGAAAGGAAATAAGGGCAAAAAGGCTGATTATCGCTACAGGAGGGCTGTCATATCCTGCCACAGGTTCGACCGGAGACGGATACAGGTGGGCTGAAGGGTTCGGGCACAGTATCCGGAAATGCTTTCCGTCCCTGACCGCATTGGTTCCGGCAGGCTACAAGATGCTGCCGGGCAAAGCCCATGGGGACAGGCATATCGACAGGAGCCTTCCGCTTTCCGGGCTCGGCAAGTCGCTCATGGGCTGCCGGCTGAAGAATATTTCCCTGACAGTGGAAATAGACGGGCATCCTGCAGCAGAGGAATTCGGGGATCTGGACTTCACGGACGGAGGTGTGGAAGGGCCCGTAGGATTCAAGGTCAGCAGGAAATGCGTAAAAGCCATAGACAACGGCTCTAACGTAAGATTCATTCTGGATATGAAACCTGCAGTAACACAGGAAGCGCTGGAAAGACGGATTTCCGCATTGTGGAAAGAAATCGGTGAAGACGTCCGGAGCCGAGGGAAAACAGAAAAGGAAATGTTCCGCACCCTGCTCGGCAAACTGATACCGGTGTCCATGACTAACGGCTTTCTGAAATGCTATCCGGATGCCGCCGTCCCGGATCTGGCCTGCCGGCTGAAGGGCTGGGAATTCAAAATAGCAGGCTATGTAGGCTACGAAAGGTGTGTCGTGACCGCCGGAGGCGTCCCTGTCGATGAGGTATCGCCCAAAACCATGGAGTCCCGGCTCGTCCCGGGGCTGTATTTCGCCGGAGAAATCCTCGACATCGACGGCGACACCGGCGGCTACAACCTTCAGTGTGCCTTTTCCACCGGCTACAGGGCCGGAGTCTCTGCCGCCGCCTCCCTCTGACGCCCGGCAGGCCAGGACGTAAACAATTAGGCGGGACCCGCCGTCACACGCCTATGACACCGGATCCTATCATCTCATCGGAATCATACCATACCGCGAACTGTCCCGGCGTAATGCCTCGCTGGGGCTCGTCGAAAAGTATGAAAAGTCCGTTGGAACGCATTATTAGAGTGGCATCCTGCAACGGCTGGCGATAGCGTATACGCACACGGTATCTGCGGATTTCTCCGGGTTCCATAGGTATGTCCTCACGTATCCAGTGGATGTCTTCGGAGGCTATTTCAAGACAACTGCGTGAGAGCCCCTTGTGGGTATGTCCCTCGCCGACGTAGATTATGTTGGACTGCATGTCCGTGGAAATCACGAAGAGACTGTCCTTGTGCCCGCCGATATTGAGGCCCTTGCGCTGGCCTATCGTGTAGAACTGCGCACCGTTGTGCCTGCCGATAACCTTGCCGTACGGATTTTCCCTGAACCTCGTTTTCCTGACATGCCTTTTGCCTGAACGGTATGTTTCGGTTTCAAATGCAATGTCATAGCGTACCGGCCGTGCGATTTCTTCAAGCGTTTCGTCGGACAGGGCAGCTATCTTTTTGCTGTCGAATATGCCGTCGGAAGAGCAGCCCCCCTCATTGGCCGGATTCCCGGCCGTCCCCTTCTCCCTTTCGGGGTCATTAACTTTCAGCGACCTGGTTTCGGAAATATAGGAAGTCACCATGCCGACAGGCTCAGGCACATCGTCCCGTTTTATGGACTGCAGAGTGTCCTTTATGAAATTATAATGTGCATTATCCTGGAAATAAGCATCATAGACCTCGACAACATCTCCTTCCACTGGCTTGAGTGTCTGCTGGAGAAAGACCGGGAGGTCGACTTTCCCGACGAAACAGATGCCCTGCGAATCCTTCTTGTCCGCAGAGGGAAGGTCGGCTTCCGCGGCTATCCGCCTTACTTCCGGTTTCTCGAGACCTCCTATCGGGAAAAGGGCGCGTGAAAGCTGCTTCTGGGTCAGCTGACAGAGGAAATAGCTCTGGTCCTTGTTCGGATCCGTTCCGGCAAAAATCCGGCAGATACGTTGTCCGTCAGGGTTCCGTATCTCATCCTTGCGGCAATAGTGCCCTGTCGCGACGCAGTCGGCCCCGAGATCCATGGCGCATTTCATAAATGCGTCGAACTTTATCTCCCTGTTACACAGGACGTCCGGATTGGGTGTACGTCCTTTCGAATATTCGTCGAACATATAGTCGACGACACGCTTGCGGTATTCCCGGCTCAAATCGACGAAATAGAACGGGATCCCGATCTTCCTCGCCACCATCTCGGCCACGAAACGGTCTTCTTCCCATTCGCAGTCGCCATGCAGGGTTCCGGCCGTGTCGTGCCAGTTCTGCATAAAGAGGGCAAAGACATCGTAGCCTGCCCGTTTAAGAAGCAGGGCGGCGACACTTGAGTCGACTCCTCCGGACAAACCGACACATACTTTCATAATTGTTCAGAAATTTTGGCTATATTTGGTCTGACGCAATATAATAAAGATATGGCACTGAAAGAAATAAATATCCGCTATGAGGAATACGGCAGTACCGGTGAACTGTCCGCGGGCGACAGGGAACTGGTGGAAGCCGCTGTGGAGGCCACACGGAACTCCTACTCGCCATATTCCGGATTCAGGGTAGGGGCCGCCCTCAGGCTGTCAAACGGGAAAACTGTCTGCGGGGCAAACCAGGAAAACATCGCGTATCCGTCAGGCCTGTGCGCCGAAAGGACGGCAATGTTCTATGCCAATGCCACTTATCCCGAGGCCAGCATCGAAACCATCGCCATTGCAGCGGTCTACAGGGGCAGTCTCTGCGAGATGCCTGCGACTCCTTGCGGGGCCTGCCGCCAGGTGATGGCCGAGTACCAGACCAAATCCGGCCGGGATATGCGGATCATTCTCGCCGGCAGCGGAAAGATAATGATATTCCACAAGGTGGATGACCTGCTTCCGTTCCTGTTCGACAGTCTGAAACAGGAAAGCATATAAGACAAAAAAGGGTAAGCTTAATACATCGCACCGCTACAACCGCATACCCTTGCTGCCTTCCGGCCCTGGGGGATTCTGCAGGAGCTGGTCGTGTATGACTTACCCGACTGCAAATATAGCTCTTTTTTCCCGATTGCAAAAATTTTTCGTTCCCAAGGCATTCCTCTCACGCCTTTTACTGCCTCTGTTTAGAGTCGGACTTAGGAGCCGGCTGCTGGGCGCCCCTGCGGGATGACGCGATCTTGTCGTACTCCTGCTCGGTAATCATCCGGCAGGTGCCGTTGAACGAGGCGCCAAGCTCGACTATGAGCTTGCGGACACTGATTTCGCCCTCGACAGAGCAGTCGCTCTTGATCGACATTATGTCCTTGACAGTGAAGCTGCCTTTTGTCTTGCCCCAGACATCCGCATTGATGCAGACGATGCTGGCATCGACTTCGGCACTCTCTCCCACGACGACCTTCCCGTCGGAAATAATACTGCCGTCGAACTTGCCGTCGATGCGCAGGTCATTCGGAGAAATGATCTCCCCCTTGAAGTAAGTTCCTGATGATATGCGGCTGACCAGATTCACATTCGCCGCCTGTTCTGTCTTTGCCATATCTTATTAACAATAAATTAATTCCATTTTCATTTGCCCCGAACGCCACAGACTCGCTCCCGAATCCCGCCGGCAACGCCGTAAGCCTGTTTCCCTAACCCTGCCGGTCTGTCAGAACGGGTAAAGTACAAGGCGCCAAGGGTAAGGACGAGGGAGTTTACTTCCGTAAATGACCGAGCCCGAATCCCGCCGGCAACGCCGTAAACCTGCCTCCATAACCCTGCCGGTCTGTCAGAACGGATAAAGTACAAGGCGCCAAGGGTGAGGACGAGGGAGTTTACTTCCGTAAATGACCGAGCCCGAATCCCGCCGGCAACGCCGTAATTTGCCCGTTCTGGCAGACCGGACAAATCAGAGCCCGCGCCCATGACAGTTCTTATACTTCTTCCCCGACCCGCAAGGACAAGGATCATTCCTTCCGACAGTCTTTTCGACATGCACCGGCATTCTGGAGCGCTGCCCGCCGGAATTGGTAACAAGGTCGGTTCTGCTGGTACGCATCTGGCTCATATCGGGCTTGCGGACCTGTGCAGGAGCCTTGGCCGGCTCCTGGGCGGAGTCGCGCAGAGGGATGTGTGCACGGAACAGGAATGAAAGTATATCCTTGTTCAGAGATTCGAGCATTGCCTTGAAAAGGTTGAAACTCTCGAACTTGTAAATAAGGAGAGGATCCTTCTGCTCGTAGGTGGCGTTCTGTACGGACTGTTTGAGATCGTCCATATCGCGCAGATGCTCTTTCCAGTGCTCGTCTATCTGGTACAGGGTGATGGTCTTGCTGAGGGCACGCGCTATCTCCCTGCCCTCGGTTTCGTAGGCCTTTTTCAGATTCACCGAAAGGGTGAGCATCTTGCGGCCGTCGGAAATAGGAATGGCGATGTTCTGATAGATGGCGCCCTGTTTCTCGTAGACTTCCTTGATGACAGGGGCCGATTTCTGCGCCATAGTATCCATCCTGCGTGCGTAGACTTCGAGCATGTTCTTGAAAAGCCTGTCGCTCAACTCCTTGGGAGTGGCCTTGTTGTAGAAGGCTTCATCGAAACCGGCATCTATGGACATCAGACGCATCACAGCCTCATTGAAAGAGGCGAAATCATATCCTTCGCAGTTTTCCACCAGGATGTCGGCCGTGTCCTGCATCATATTCATAACGTCTATCTCGACCCTGTCGCCGACAAGGGCATTGCGCCGCTTGGTGTAGATGACCTCTCTCTGGGAATTCATCACGTCATCGTACTCCAGAAGCCTCTTGCGGATGCCGAAGTTGTTCTCTTCCACCTTCTTCTGGGCGCGTTCTATCGAGTTCGACAGCATGGAGGACTCGAGGGCTTCGTTGTCCTGCATCCCGAGCTTGTCTACTACCGAAGCTATCCTCTCGGAGCCGAAAAGCCTCATCAGCTTGTCTTCGAGGGAAACATAGAACGTGGATGTTCCCGGGTCTCCCTGTCGTCCGGCACGTCCCCTGAGCTGCCTGTCCACACGGCGGCTGTCATGCCTTTCCGTACCGATAATTGCCAGACCTCCCGCAGCGCGGACCTCGTCGGAAAGCTTGATATCCGTACCTCGGCCGGCCATATTGGTAGCGATGGTAACCGTACTCTTCTGGCCCGCATGCGCCACGATTTCAGCCTCTCGAGCGTGCTGTTTGGCATTCAGGACCTGATGCTGGATGCCGCGCAGCTTCAGCATCCTGCTCAGGAGTTCGGAAGTCTCCACGTCAGTAGTACCTACCAGCACCGGCCGGCCTTCCGACGTGAGTTCCACTATCTTGTTGATGACCGCCTCGTATTTGGCCTTCTTGGTCTTGTATATGAGGTCATCGTTGTCTATCCTGGCGATAGGCTTGTTGGTCGGGATGAC
>CASFLY010000064.1 GCA_949295645.1 uncultured Bacteroidales bacterium
ACCATATTTTCAGCTGGACGGAAGCGTCCCGCACACTCATCCCTTTAAGCCTGGCAAAATACATGGCCTGCTCCCCTACCTTCATCTTGCGGTAAAGGCCGCGCTCCTCGGGCAGATAGCCTATCTTGCGGACATCCTCCTGGGTGATGGGCCTGCCGTCGAAAAGGACAGTCCCGCCATTGGGAATCGTGATCCTGTTTATGATCCTTATCAATGTGGTCTTCCCTGCCCCGTTCGGTCCGAGAAGCCCGAAAATCTTTCCTTTCGGGATTTCCACGGACACGTGGTCGAGGGCGGTCTTTTCGCCGAAACTCTTGCAGATGTCACGGCATTGTATCAGATATTCATTCATGTCCGAATGTAATTTTAATTAACGTCGGTTCGACGGATTTATGTTGTTCAGGTCCACGGAATCCGTCGAACCGTCGTTACGGATTTCTTCGAAATCCGACTATCTTAAACCCCAGTCGCTGTGGCGACAGCCCCTTATTAAGGGGCGCCACCCCCATTTCTGCTCGCTTTCGAATGTCCACCGGACATTCTCATAAACCGCTCCCGACCTCGCTGGGGGCTCGTCGCAGAACCTTTGTTCTGCTCCTCAGTGGAAATGCTGCCGACGGATTTATGTTGTTCAGGTCCACGGAATCCGTCGGGCTCGCGCTGTATCATCCTCTTTCTGCGGAGCCGTTACAGCCGGTGCCGCTACAGATTCAACAGCCTGGCAACGAGTTCAGTCAGCAGTTCGGCCTGCGTCGCCTCCCCTGCGTTGCCGCCTTTTCCCTTGAAATCGTACTCCTTTATCAGCGACACCGCCTCGATACACTTTTTCGGCGGATAATTCCGGGACGCCGTGTCGTATTCATTCAGGAAGTACGGATTCACACCCAATACCGCAGCCTTTTCCTGCCGTCCGGCACCCGGATTCTTCATCAGAAAGGCTTCGTATTTGAGTATGCGGTAGAAATGGTTGAAAAGCGGGGCCGTAGCAAGCAGAAGCACGAATTTCGGAGCATTCCCGATATATGCCGCGATTTTCAGGGCCCTGCCCGCATTTCTTGCAGAGAGTTCCTTCGTGAGTTCGAAAATGCTGTACTGGCGGCTGATTCCGACATTGGCCTCTATGTCTTCCGCGGAAATCACCGTCTTTCCTTCAGGCAGGTTTTTCAGCATTTTGTCCGTCTCTATGGCGATCTTGTTAAGGTCGGTACCTGCAAATTCGGCCAGGAGAGCCGCCGCATCCGGCGCTATCGAAAGGCCTTTCCCGCTGTAGAACGAAACTATCCAGCGGCTCATTTCATAGTCGCGCACCGGATTCGACTCGACTATGACGCCTGTCTTCCTGATGTTCTTATAGAGTTCCTTGCGCTTGTCCGGCGACGCCCCGTGGAAATACAGTACCAGCACTGTCGCAGGCTGCGGATTGAGGCAATATTTTGCCAGGGCATCGATACTCTTCATAGCCTGCGCCTCCTTTACCACCACAAGCTGCCTTGACGCAAAGACCGGATATCTCATCGCAGCCGTCACCACCTTGTCGGCATCGGTATCCGTACCGTAGAAAATCGTCTGGTTGAAGTCCCGTTCACTGTCGTCAAGTGCATGCTTCATCACCGCATTGCACACTGTTTCAGGGTAATACGGTTCTTCCCCCATCAGAAGATAGACAGGGCTGAAAATGCCTTTCCCGACATCTTCCACAATCCTGCGGCACTCCGCATCCGTCTCTGCAAAACCTTTCGCCATAGCCTGCAAACATACATAAAAATAAGAAACCGAGCAAATGTATTTGTCGTCACGGAATTCCGGGAAACTTTTGTTATGTTTGTGTCGGGAAACGCCATAATGAAAAATAAGGAAACCATACGGGAGTTCCCGGAGTCCGTATCGCACACATCCAGGAATAAGTTCAGATGCTACACTATAGAACAATAACCGCAAAAATGTTTTCATTACTTACCGCAGCCATCATCTGGGTTTCTGCGGATGCGCAAATGGTCATGCGGCAGCTTTCCGTCAATGAAGGGCTGTCCCAATATTATGTATCGGATATCGAACAGGACAAATACGGATTCATATGGATGGAGCGAGAAGCTTCGGCAAGGCACTTGCGGGAATCGTAAAATAATCCTGATGCTGCGTGCCTACTGCCACTTGAGTTCTTCTCCGAAGGTGAAATCTTCCGTGGTGACACCGCCCTGAGACGGTTCGGGATCGACAGATGATGCTGCCGTTCTGGTCTCGGCAGCGTTTATAGTAGACTGGAAGATGTCCTCGGAGTCGGAATAGGCGGCAACGATGACATACCCGGTATCCGGACTGAGGTCGACAGGCACCATGCTCATTCCGTAAGCCTGAGTTGAAAAAAATTCGCATCTTCCTTCAGAGCCGACCAGAACGGCATCCGACATGTCGTCGACAAGGATTTCATAAACAAAAGATTCATAGCCGGATTCCGACGCCGCCTCATAGTCCGATTTCAGAACCAGGGCAGTCCTGATGTATGCTCCCGGCTGTGCATAGACCTCATATCCGATACGGCTTGCCGTTGCTATCCCTGGAGTGATGTCAGGAGCCGGCATCGGAATGAATTCGAAAGGTTCTTTCGTTACAAGCATATTGCGGAACAGGTTCTGGGCATCGTATGAACTCTGTATGGCGACATTGTCGGATTCGTCCCTGACATAGACGGTAATACCCTCTTCATAGGCCTCCGGAGCCACTACAATATAGAAAAGAGACTCATCCGATGGAGAAAGTTCCTTCCTCCCGTCAAGTAAGACACGTTTGGTCCGTGCATCGGAAGTCCACATATAGCGGTCCGAATAGAATCCGCCGATGACCTCTTCCTTCGAAACGAGCAGCGAACCAGCCATATGACTGCCGTCGTTGTTCGTCACGGAGACCCCGGTCACTACTGAATTTCCTGTGATACCGAGACACAGGACGGCACCGATATTGAAAAAATCGATTTCTTCCGAAGTGCTGTAAGCTATCATCGGATTTGCAAGGATACTATATGATTGGTCGCTGTATTCATCTTTCATGTAATGCTGGAACTCCGGTATGGCGACTTCATAATATCCGTCGCCGGTTTCATAAAGAGGCTCGGGATAGGAAGCAAAATATTCTACGCTTTTCCTTACTCCCTCTACCAGCGCAAGGCTCGGATCGGATTCGAGGGGCTCGACCTCGTACGGTTCGCCATTGATGTAGACTATGTCTCCTGCACTCCACAAGACAGTACCGTCTTCATTTACGGATGTTTTGGCATCCGATCCTGTCACGGCACTTTTCAGTCTGAGGGTAACGGTTTCTTCTGTCGGATCCGCGTCAGTTCCTGACATTCCGTCGCAGGCGGAGAGGATGAATAAGGTTGCTGCAAGCAGCAATGAGTATTTGTATATGGGTTTCATTGGGTTTTATGGGTTTTATTTTCAATTTATGATATGGGCAGATGTCTCGGCTACGCTCGACATGACTATACAGCAGACGTCTCGGCTTCGCTCGACATGACCGTGTGGCAGACGCTTCGACCATGACTCGACATCAAGACATCGGATGATGCCCCAAAAGGGTGATTTCAAGGCTTGCGAAGATGAGAAAACCGCAGTGTACCGGTGTACATGAGGATTTTCGAATCAAGCGTAACGCAGAAATCACCCTTTTGGGCTTCGTCAATCCCATGGGGTTTCCTCCTGAAGAACAAAATCCTCGTTGCTCATCGAACCGCTGACCGGAGCTGTCCGGACAGGAACATATATGCTCAGGTGCTGATATGCCAGAGTTATGTCCGCTATATAATCAGGAGTAAGGACAGTATGGATATCGATACTGATATTGGTGTCCCACTCGTTGATCATCGTATAGCCGGACGAATGGAAATAGACAGGCAGGCCGTCACCCGTCGCAAACGGGACATAACTCTCCTGCGGAAATATCTGTGCCACAGGCTCCGGCATTCCCGAGCCGAAGATATCCGCCTCGGTATTCCCGTCAATGTACAGGTACACTTCGCCGTCACCGTCAGGAGTGCATCCGAGACTTGTCATATAGCCACTGAAGTCATTCTGGTAAATGTCGAGACGTATCCTGTAGATGTTTTCTCCGGCAAGCTGCTCCGCCTCGAGACCGTTGAATTGCAGAGTCCAGCCGTTGTCATAGTCCTGCATTGTCACTGTCGCATCGGAAGATATCGGTTCCCATGAAGCGTTGGCCGGGAAGTGCTCCGCAGTAAAATGAGAGCATTCCATCACTGATTCCGCTCCGTCAGGACCTGTAGCGAGCAGGACGAGCCTGTATTCCGTGGACGGATAGATCCTGTCATCGAAGTCTGTCTCATAATTCAGACCGCCGCTTACCGCAGCATCTATCAGACTTTCATCCAAATCCGTCCCGTAGGCAAGCGCCATGTCACGAGGCTTCAAGCCGGAAGACAGATAAGCATCGTATTCCGCTGCAGCAAACAGCCCCAACTTCAGCGCGGATACTTCGCCTTCAAGGGCGACATTCATGACGAGTTTAGAATATGTGCTCTCCGGCAATACTGAAAAATCCAGAATGGCCGGGCCTTCGCCGGCGGCCTCTGTCGATGCGGGCTCCACTGCCACTTTGCCCAGAGGCATGTCACCCGGCACGGCATAGGAAGCCATCACGTAATACTCCATATCGGCACTCATATCGACGTATTCGCAGTCATAGTTGCAGACCTTCGCCGCCGAGTAGGTGTATGTTCCGTCACCTCCGACAGTGACAAAGCCTTCCGGACTGTTGTAAAGGGTCTCCAGCGCTATGTCATACTGCGTATATTCGTCATCATAGCCGGAACCGGCAGGATAGGAATCGTAAAAAGCCTTGTACGCGACACCCGTCATGATGGTCATCCCCGGCTCTGCGGTCACAGTATAGGTAATGGTGTTGGAAGTGGTTTCCGTCACCTCGATTTCCGGCACCGGAAGCGGCTCGAACTCGAACGGCTCCACAGGCACGACAGTAGAGCGGGGCATCGTCACCGGAACGGTCATTTTTTTCGCCGCCAGATTCCTTTCCGAATCTATGACATAAAGAGTGAATCCCGTTTCATACGTTTTGGCCGGGACTACCAGATGAAACCACACCGGCTCTGAAGAAAGCTGCACAGGGGCAGGATTTTCCTCCTCGTCCAGACAGTCCAGGGCAATGCTTGTGCCGTATTCGCTGCTGAAGTCGCTGTAGGAGTCATCCATTTTTCCGTTTCTGAGGTCTTCTACAGGTATTCTGATGTTCCCGGCTATGTTCGAGCCGTCATTTGCCGCGAATGCAAGATAATATACGGACTGTGTACCGGTAATTCCGAATCTTGCCACCGATGCCACGTTCTTAAGTTCGATATCCGTCGAAGTACCGTACCCGACCATCGGATTTTTTTCGGAGGCGAAACTGTTTTCCGCATATCTCTGATACGAGTCTATGCCGACAGTCACAAATTCTCCGATTTCTCCGTATTGCCAGTCTTCCGGAATACTCGGATATGCCACGACATATTCATCGCTCTGCGGCACGCCTTCGATAGTGGCCATTGCCGGATTCTCCGGATCGGGAATCACAGGGTAAGTCTCTAATGAGGTCGGTGTGCCTACGGTCACGTAATCGTCTTCGCTCCAGAGGATTGAGCCGTCTACGGCCAATGAGGTCCTGGTGTCGGGAGACGAGACTGTCTCCGCGCTGCGCAATGTAAGGGTGACGGTCTTTCCTGTCACGTCCTCCTCCGGAAGAAGGTCCTCGTTCCGGGAACAGAATGTGAGGAATAAAGGTGCCGCAAGCAGCAACAGTATTTTTCCTGTATCAGTTATATTTTTCATATTCATCTTTTTAACATCGTTTACAAATCTCTCCACTCCGGACTGTGTCCTCTTTGTCATCTCGAGCGCCTCCTTTGTCATCTCGAACGTCCTCTTCGTCATCTCGAGCGCAGTCGAGAGATCTGCCCATATTATTAGTCCCAGGAGACTTCGTCCTTGATTTCATAACTTTCGTTCGAGGCACCGCCGGAAACCGGGATACCGTCAGGCAGGTGGATGGTCATACTGAAAAACCCCATATGGTCCAAGTCCACCATATCATCGGCTGAATTGCCGGCCATCATAGAAAATTCGCCTCCGATATTGATATAATCCTCTCCGTAATCCAGAAATCCCGGCATGTCCCGATTCGTAATGCAAAGAGGAAGTCCGTCAGCCGGCATCATAAAGCCGATATAGCTCTCTAACAGCGGCATCAACATGCTTCCCTCCTCAAGCGCCCCGTCAAAATAAATGTAGCAGTCCCCGTATGTGCAGGCAAATCCTGCTTCTTGCATGCGGGCCACGAACTCTTCATCCGAATAGAACGGAATGCTGACTCTGAATATCTTCTGCCCGGGAATTTTCTCCAAAACGATATCGCCGTTGTAATAATATCCTACTCCCAAGGTATGGATATCGAAATTGATATTTTCTGCAAAAGCGTTCGTGATGACCTGCCATTCCGCATCCGGATCAAGATGTACCGGTGTCGTGGCAGAAGCATTGGAAACCGTTTCCACGCCACCCTCGGACATGGCTGAAGCCAGCAGAACATATTCCGTAGCCGGAATAAGAGTGTAATCCGTAATCTCTGCAGAGAAACCTCCGGAAAGTGCCCCGGCCAATTCTTCATCCGAAAGGAGACGGCCGTGCTCGGCCAATATCCGGCTTTCCGTGTACCCGTCCGAAATCAGAGACTGATATTCGGCATTCGGAAGAATACACCAGCTGATGCTTGTGGCATTAGCCGCCTGGAAACTCATTTCCACCTTATAATATACATCGCCCTGGCCGAGACTTACATTCAGATCCGGAGCCTCACCCGAAGGCGCAGCAGTAGTTACCGTTGCCTCGGAAAGAAGGCCGAAAGTCGAATAGATATCCGAATAATCGACAACGACGACATATTCATTTTCCGGCGAAATGGCCGTCACCGAATAATTCAGGTCAAAGGCCTTGCTCAAAGTGAAGGTACAGGTGCCATCCGCACCGGCAATGACAGCTTCCGAATACTCGAATACATCACTTGTATAGGATTCCCTGTCACCTTCGGGAATGGTCTCCCAGTCGGATTTGAGGAACGCCGCAGCCTTGACCCAGGCACCGCGCACTGCCTGCACGGTTCCGGACACAGTCGTGGCTTCCGCTGTCAGCTCCAGAATCTCAGGAGCCGAGGCCGGATCGAAGGCGAACGGCTCCTTTGCCACGATTTCAGAGCGGAAGGCATCGGTGGCGGAAGATGTGCTCTGAATGGCAACATTTCCGTTCAAATCCCTGACATATACCGTAAATCCTGCTTCAAGGGTCTGCGGTGCCACTACGAAATAGAAATAAGTCGGGGTCGCAGGGTCGAGGTCGACATAACCGTCCACCCACAGCCAGGCTCTTTTATAAAAATCCTCGTCATTATCCCGAACCGGATAGACTGAAGAATACGAGCCGTTTGCAATATCCGACTTCGGGACTGTGAGGTAGCCTGCAACGGCCTCTCCCCTGTTGCCCGTAAGGGAAAGCTCGTCAATGGCGACATCGCCCGTAATGCCGATACGGATCACCGAGCCGAGGTTGTGGAACTGCAGCTCCGTAGAGGTGCTGTATGCGGCCATCGGATTGGCTCCGCCATAGAATGACCCAGGGGCATATTTCTGGATCGGCTCGACATAAAGATAATAGTTCTCCCCGTCCGATTCCGGAAAATTCCTTGTATAGAACGCGAAATATTCGTCACTTTCCATAACGCCATCTATGGTGCCGAACACCGGATCGCTCTCATCAGGTATCACCTCGCACTCGTTGTCATTGACATACACCCGGTCTTCCCAAGTCCATACGACACGTTTGTCATCTTCGAGCATGGTCTTGGACTGGGATTCCGTATCTGCGCTTCTGACAGTAAGGGTAACGGTATTGCCCGACGGCAGGGCATCCGGCTCCGGTTCTGCAATTTTTCCGCATTGCGCCATTGCGAGAGGCAGGGCCGCGAGCAACAGCATTTTATTCAATATATTGGCTTTCATTTTACTCGATTTATAGATTCAACGACTGTCATTACCACGGTGTCCTGTCACTTACCTGAAACCGTTCGGCATATATTCCGCCCGCAATGTCGCCTGAGGAAGGCGGATAGTCAATCCAGATATTCACGTTGTATATCCAGGCCGACTCGTCCGTGATGTCGGAAGTCAGGTCGGCCGCTATGTACAACGCCATGGACTCAGGTTCATAACTGTCCTGATAGTCCGGAAAATATGATATGGTGTTCGCGTCAGAAGCAAAATAGGCCGGTTCGTTTTCCGCCGTAAGGAACCCGGAGAAATTTTCATCCGGAAAGAGTCTCATAATATGTTTCCCGATGCTGCTGCCTGTCCGGTCGCATTCCGTAGCGTCGATATAAAGACAAACCGCACCGCTGTTTTCGGCGACAAGACCTGAATCCTGCATCACCGAAGCGAATTCAGGGTTGCTTTCCGGCTCGTATTTGATTCTGTAGACAGCGGCATCCGGGCTCTTTTCAAGCGTCAGGTCTGAAAAAGACGCCTCGGCATTATAGTAAGAGTCATCCGCATCGATGTATCTGCTGAACGAGAACCGCATCCGGGCTTCTGTGGAGACTGTCTCCCACACAGGCTCCTGAGGGAAATGTTCCGGAGTCGTGTATTGCACGCGCTGTACGGATGTCGAACCGTCGGGACCTGTCGCCAGAACTATTGCCGTAAACCCGGCCGACGGATAAAGCAGGCAGCTTCCGATCCCGACAGACCCGAAAACAAGGCCTGAAGGCTGTGAAGCCTCGGCGACTTTATCCCCGTCCAATACCTTGCCGTAAATCTGGACAATGTCCGTATCATCCATTCCCCTGCCGGCATAGCGTTCGTATTCTTTCTGAGAACATACGAAGACAGACAGTCCGGCGAGCTCTTCGGAAGAGGTGATCTGCATCACCATATTCGTATAAGTGCTCGAGTCTGCCAGCACCTTCACGCCGAATTCGGGTCCCGTTCCCGCCGCCCCGATCGTGGAAGCCTTGGCAGTAACCGGATTTCCGAATTTCCAGCCCCAGCCGGAATATACTGCTGCCATATAATAGTCGGTACCTGCACTCATCTTCCCGATTTCCGAATAGGCATTGCAGACCTCCGACAAGCGGAATGTACACGTCCCGTCTTCTCCGACAGTCCTGGTTTGCCCGAAATCCACTGCTTCCAACGCATAGTCTTCCTTGCAATAATCCTCTTCAAAATATCCGGAACTTTCCGGCAAGGATTCGTACAGGGCACTGTAAAGCGCTCCTGCACTGATTTCCATTCCAGGCTCCGCCCTGACTGTAAAAGCGATGGTAGAATCGGTCGTCTCCGTAATCTCTATGACAGGCTCCGGGAGCGGCTCGAACGCGAACGGTTCCATCGGCACGAGAGTGGAGCGCAGGACTTCCACCGGTGTACTGACCTTTTTCCTTGTCACGCTGCCGTAAATATCTTCCGCTATGACGGTGAAACCGCTTTCATACACCTTCGAAGGTATGCTGAAGTTGAAATACTCGGGAACCGACGGGTTGAGCGTGAAGAATTCGTCTTCACTGTCGTAATAGAATTCGATGGAGGTGGTACTGCCGTTCTCATACTCGAAATCGGCATAACTGTCTTTCAATTCCCCGTTTCTGAATTCGTCCCAAAACACCTTGAGCGAACCTGCGAGACAGCTGCCGTCATTCGTGGCAAGCGTGATTCTGTCCAGGGTCTGCGTGCCGGTTATTCCAAGCCTGAGCACCCCGCCTATATTCTTGAATTCCAAATCGGTATCGGTACTGTATGCCGCAATGGGCATATTCCTGAAACTTTCTTCGTATGAACAATAGGTATAGAAAGACGGGCAATAATAATAGTCGGTCAGACCGGATAGATGTCCGGCAACTGCCAGATACTCGGAACTTTCCATCACACCCTCGACGGTAGCCTTGGTCGGATCATCGGGATCCGGTATGACCTGATACGACGCCATGTTGATGTTGATCCGGTCGCCTTCGTTCCAGATGACGCTTCCGTCCTCTTCGAGGGTGGTTTTGGTGCCGTGTCCGGCAATGGCTTCAGAGCCTCTGATAGTGATTGTAACTGTTTTTTTGTCCGACGGGGACGTGTCGGGACGAAGTTCCTCAGTTCGGGAACACAAAGTGAGGAGAAACGGCGCTGCGGCCAGCAATATCAGGCTTTCCCCCCCCCCACTTGATTTTATAGGCATAAGTATTTAATTTATATTGTTAATGTTTTATTGTCAAAATTTCAAACA
>CASFLY010000065.1 GCA_949295645.1 uncultured Bacteroidales bacterium
ACCGTTATATCTGTTTTCCTGCAACCTGCGAAAAGTACGAGCGCAGCCGAAATTGCAAAGAGGATTTTTTTCATGATATTGTAAAAAGTTGTATGTTATTCGTAAATAAGAGCCAGGTCATCGACGGTAAGCGTACTTCCTCCGTGTACATTGGCCGTGTTGCTTCCGCCGTAGACTATCGGGACATTATAGGCCCAGTGCGGGTCTCCCCCGTCGTAAGTCTCGGTACCGGAAACGAACTCCACATGGATGGACCGGGCTTTCAGGTCTGTCCTGGAATAGGTGATTTCCACATTGGCCGGTGTCCAGTCCGAAGCCGAGGAGGCCGAAAACGAGCCCTCGCCTATGACGGTACCGCCGTTTTTGACATAAACCTTCGCACTGAAAGAGTCCGTCTCGCAAGGTGAATATTTATAATGGAACGACATCCTGCCCGGCCGGGACGGGAACGCGACTTCTTCTGTCCCGCCGTATTCGCCCGTGAACAGTCTGCCGAAACGGACTGTAGGATTCGGTGCCGACCCGGATGTCGCAGAATTGCTGATCGCTATCGTCATTATCTGGGCCGCCTTGCCGCTCCCGTTCCGCCCGGCCACATAGGACACCATCGGGAAACTCTTGAAAGTGTAGTTCGAAATCGTTCTGTTGGAAGGCGTAGTTTCCGAATTGTTCGTGTCCCAGTACTTCGCCCCGGAATCGACGTACGGCCCGTAGTTTTTCTGATATGCCTTCGGCCATAGATTATAGACCGTGTACTCCCACTCGTACCAGTCATCGAACCCGCTGTTCCCTATCTGGGCAGCCTCCTCGGTTGTCAGGGAACCCGCCTCCTCGGCGGTCCTGGAGTTTCCGTTGTACACCGTCCTGAAACTGTACGAGGTCTGCGGCTCGAGTCCGGGAATCTTCCCGAATCTGACGGTCTGCCCGTCTATAGCCTCCACCTCCACCGGAGTCCACACGGAGCCGTCCCTGCTGTACTGAAGCTCGCAAACGGCAGGATTTCCGGCGATGACCTCGGCCGTCAGGCCTTCGATCCTTTTGGCGAAAGCATTGCCCTCGGCAGCATTCAGCCGGATCTCAGGCTCTCTCTGGGTGACCACGAACGGATTCGATGTCACGGACTTGCCGGCCTTGTCCACGACGGTCACCTGGAACGTGGCCATGAATATGTTGTCGGGATCATAGGCATTTTTTCCGAGGCCTGAAAAATCTAGCGATCCGAGGCGCTTCCCCTCCAGGTCGGCATTCCACCTGATACCTACTGCCTCGAACTGCGCCGTCACCGACCCGTCTGCGTTCACGAGATCGACCGTGGACGGGAGGCCTGAGCCTGCGGATGAGGTCACAGTCATAGTACATTCCGCGATGCCGCCAGGGACCACGAAATCAGCCTGGACGCCTTCGTAACCGACAGCCTCTATGAAATCGAAACCGTTATCCTCGAATCCGCTCAGAACCACCTGCGGGGCATCTGTCGGAGCAGCCTCCTGCGGGATCATCACTCCCTTGTCGACAGTCTCGACCTCGTCGGAAACAATGATGCCGACCTGAAGTCCGCCCTCGCGCGGATCCACATCCACGTTGAAAGTCATGAAGTCGTTCGGGGCGCAGGCCGTCTTCTCGTCCTGAAGCCTGTAATACTTCCAGACGCCGTCCTCTTTGGCATATATTTCCAGAATGAGGTTTCCGGCGGGGATGTATCCCGCACGGGTTTCATCGGAAGAGAACTCCAAATAATCCTTCAGATCAGGATGTTTCACCCTCGCATAGTGTTCCGGATAGTAAGTCTTGAGATTTTCGCCGAAGTTCACGGCTATCTTCGCATTGGCCATTTTGGCGACAGCCTGCACATCCGTCTTTTTCTGTCCTTCGACAACGAACTCCAGGTCAGCCGCAAAATAGACTACATCGAAGCCTACCCCCGCAGAATCGCCGTACTGGGCGAGGAGCCTGTACTCCCCGGCATTGAGCGGGATGGTCCTGCCGGCAGTATTCGCATACGAATCCCGGTACAGCCTTACGCCTTTCGAATTGAAGATTTCGATTTCAAAGGCTTCGGCTTCAGGCGCATTTTCGAATTCAGACTTCACAGGAGCAGCATTCTGATGGCCGCTTCTGGCAGACAGGGCTATCGCCACCTCTCCCACCGGGCCGTCGCCGCTTCCGGAAATTCCGATCCTCTCCTTGGCGCACGATGATAACAGAAATGCTACGATAGTCAAAATAAATCCTATTCGTCTCATTTGGGTTAAGAAAATTATACAAAACGGGGCAAATTTAGACATTATTTTCCAAAATGCAAATCGCCGGATTTTCGTTTTTTGAAAACATTTCTTAATTTTGCGGGATAATCCGTTTTTGAAAACAGAGACTTTCTATGGCTGAAGACATCAACAATATCGCCGAATACACCCGGTAGTTTGACACTTTCTTGAAAAATAAAATTTTGTAAATATTTGATAGACTTTCTGTTGAAAGTCTTTTTTTGTCAAATTTAATTTCTATATTTGTAATATATTGTGATACTTTATAAAGCAGAGTATGATAC
>CASFLY010000066.1 GCA_949295645.1 uncultured Bacteroidales bacterium
AGGGCGTCGTACAGCGGCTGGAGGTAGGGATCCAGCTTGTCTTTCAGGTCTCCAGGCAGGAATCCGAGTCTCTCTCCGGCCTCCACTGCGGGTCGCGTCAGGATGATACGCTTTATCTCCCTGTGTTTCAATGCCCGCACAGCCAAGGCTATGGCTATGTAGGTCTTTCCGGTGCCTGCCGGACCTACGGCAAAAATCAGGTCGTTTTCGAAATAGGCCTTTACCATCTCCTCCTGGGTGCTGTTCCTGGCCCTGATAGGTTTTCCGTCGATGCCGTGGACTATGACGGAGTCTCCTCTCGGCACGAACTTCACTCCGGTGTCCTCTCCCTCGAAAAGATCCTCTACGTCGTACGGGGTAAGGTTCCTCTTGTGCAGTCTCCGCTCTATCAACTGGACGATCTTCTTCGCGAACATCTCGCAGTCGGCTTCAGATCCCTCCAAAAACACTTCGTCGCCTCTTGCGGTCGCCTTCAGTTGCGGGAACCAGCCGCACAACGCTTCGAACACCCTGTTCCCGGCCCCGTATATCTCGACAGGATCGATATTCTCCAGTTTTACCGTCTTCTTCATATACATTAACTATTTTCTTAAACCCCAGTCGCTGCAGCGGACCTGCTCACACTCCGGGTCCGGTAGTGAGATCCGGCGTATGGTCATCTATCCCGGTCAGCCTCTTTATGCGGAAATAGGTCGAAACCATTTTGTCGAACTCGTATTTCTGTCTCCACCTTTCCCGGTTCCCCAAATTCTCCTTTACCTTCACCACGGTATGGCTTCCTTTCAGCCGCCCCGGCAGGGATGACCACAGGAAAGTGAATTCGGGGGCAAGGCATTTTGCCTCCCCGCAGCCGTCCCGGACTATTCTGACCGTCAGCAGAAGCCCTATCTGTGTATCGGGAGCGCTCATATTCGAAACGGCATTCCCGAGGGAGTATATTACCGGGACGCTTTCTGTCCGCCCGTCTTTTCCTGTCCTTTCAATGTATCCGAAATCCTGGACTACGTGCGGATGCGTCCCCACTATCAGGTCCGCTCCGTTTTCCGCGAGCCATTCCGCGGTCTTTTCCTGACTTGCGGAGTGCGAGGTGCTGTATTCCTCGCCCCAGTGCGGCAGGGCTATTATGAAATCCGCCCCCAACCTGCCGGCTCTGAGCAGCGCTTTCCTTATCTGCGCCCTGTCCGTAAAGTAAGTTCCCGGGTACCCTTTCCCGAATCCGGAATTCGTCCCGTAGGTGAAGTTCAGGAAAGCTATTCTCAGGCCTTTGACATTCATCATCAAAGGGTGGTTTCCGGCTTCGTCCCCGGCATTTCCCGCACTTCCTGCCATCCTTGTGCCGTATTCGGCTTCGAGCCGGCGGTAGACCTCCAGTGTCCTCTCCAGACCCGATTTTCCCCTGTCGAAGATATGGTTGTTGGCTGTCAGGAATACGTCTATCCCGCACTCTGCCATATACTCGGCATACGAATCCGGGGCGCTGAACGCAGGATAGCCGGTGTACGGTTCGCCTGCCAGGGTGAATTCCATGTTTGCGACGGCCACGTCGGCCTCCCCGATGTCTTCCAGGATGTCGCAGAAATAGTCTGAAAAATCGAAGTCTCCTGTTTCCGTCCGCGCGTTGTCGATCTGCGCCTGGTGCAGCATTACGTCGCCGAGGAATTTCAGGATGACGGTATCTTCCCGGCAGGAGGAAGCCGGGCACCCTGCCAGGGCACGTTCCAGAACGGACGTATCGTCTACCGCGGCAGCACCGTATGCCGGGCCCGGCAGAGCCTGTCCCGCCGCAGTCATCGACAGACCCGCCAGAATCGACGCCGTCAGGACGGCTGCCGGTCTACCTTTCTTCCTCCGAAGACTTTTTTTCGTGTCTGGCAACAAATTCGTATAGTGTTACGTCTTCCGTGTTCAGTCTTATTTTCAGCCAGTTGGTGAATCTTGCCTTCTCGTCGTCGCTGAAAGGCCGCGATGTGAAGACCCCTGCCATTATCCCGTCTTTCCTGGCATATTCCCCGGCAGTCACTTCCGCACCTCTGGCCACGAAAAGGGATTCTATTATGGGATACTGGTTCACCGCTTCTTTCGTGATCTGCTCGTACGGAATATCGTTTTCATGCATTTTTTTCAGTTCCCCTTCCAGTTTCCTGATTTCGTTTTCACGTCTCGTTATCTCGCTGTCCGTCCTCTCGTATATCCCTTTCAGGAGTTCGGCCTCGTTTGTCCCTTCCACTATCGCGTGTTCCTTGATGATGATCTGCTCCGGTTTCAGTCCGAATTCTTTCCCGGATTCGATGAAATTGCTTTTTTCGGAGGCGGACAGGGGTTCTCCAGTGAAATAGACTTCCACTTTCGAGCCTTTCCGGTGTTCTGTCCTGTAGTCGAGGATATATCCCGTGTACTGGTTCCTGTTCGCATTGATGAATGACGCCACGTTTTCGTTGAATGTGTTTTCCCTTATCATCACGATGGCCGACCAAATGCTCGGGACTATCACGATTACCGTCACTATGGTGATGAGCCGTCTGGACTTTTTCGCCGTCCTTTCATCCTTGTACTCGAATTGTTCGAATTTCATGTACTTGACCGTCAGGTAAGTAGCCAATATGATGAAGATGCAGTTGATGGTGAAAAGGTAGAGGGCGCCGAGAAAATAGACCAGATTCCCTTTGGCAAGGCCGAAGCCTGCGGTACACAGGGGCGGCATGAGGGCGGTGGCAATGGCGACTCCTGAAAATACCGTTCCCTTTTCTTTCCTGCAGAGTTCGAAAATTCCGGCAAAACCGCCGAAAAATGCGATGAAGACGTCGTATATGGTAGGATTTGTCCTGGCCAGGAGTTCGGTCGGGTTCGACAGGTTCAGCGGCGTGATGAGAAAGTACAGCAGCGAGGCCGCAAGGCTGATTCCCATCATGACGAGAATATTCTTCAGGGAAGATTTCAGAAGGCCCATGTCGTTGATACCCAATCCGAGACCTATCCCGAATACAGGCCCTAAAAGGGGAGATATGAGCATCGCGCCGATGATGACCGGAATCGAGTTCACGTTCAGGCCCACGGAAGCGATTATTATCGAAAAGAAAAGGATCCAGACGTTCGGCCCCCTGAAATAAATGCTGCTCCTGATGTTTCTCTCGGCATCGGCAGTGTCTATATGTCCGGGCAGGCTGGCTATGGCACGCAGCTGTTCCCTGAGATTTTTCCAGAAAGACATCGGTTGAAAATTTGATGACAACTGTCAAAGATAGCGATTTTCGCAGAACCTTTGAAAAATTTCAAAACAGTTTCTAAAATTTGTAAAAAATCAAAACAGTTTCTTAAATTTGCACAATTGTGCTAATCATTATTGAAATGGAAATCAAGAACAGGTACGCAGGTATTCTGCTCGCTGTCCTGCTTCTGCTTCCGCTCGGAGGATGCGACGCTTTCCGCAAGCTTGCCGGGCGTCCTACCGCAGAGGAAATCGAGCAGATGAGAATCGAGCAGTTGAAGCAGGAGGAGGCTGTACGCAGGCACAGGATAGATTCCCTGACGAAAGTGCAGAAGGAAAAGGAAGATTCCATCGCGATAATGGACTCCCTGAACCAGATAAAGGGTACGGTGCTGAATCCTTCGGAAATGGGCGGCCTGTTCACGACAAGGCTGGACTTCAGATATTATATAGTGGTCGGCTCCTTCAAGAGCAGGCACAATGCGGAATCCCTTTTTTCGGAGGTCGCTTCAAAGGGATACAACCCTGTCCTCGTAAGTTTCCGGAACG
>CASFLY010000067.1 GCA_949295645.1 uncultured Bacteroidales bacterium
ATCAGTATTGTCAAGGATCTTTTCCCCGTTCTTTCTTTCGTTTTTTCCGAAACGGGCTGCAAAGATACGAACTTTTTATTCCATTCCAAATATTTTTCGAGTTTTTTTATGACTATCCATAAAAATACTCCTACACTGTCATTTCGACCGGAGGGCATAGCCCGGAGTGGAGAAATCTGTATTCGAGATAACAGATCCCTCGACTACGCTCGGGATGACATTATGGGATGACATCAAGGGATGACATCAAGGGACGACATCAAGGGATGACATCAAGGGACGACATCAAGGGATGACATCAAGGGATGACATCAAGGGATGACATTATGGGATGATATTATGGGATGATATCATGGGATGATATCATGGAATGACATTATGGGATACTTTTGCGGATAGACAATAAAAGTTTTTACATCTCTTTGAGAATCGAATAATCGAAAGAAGAACTGAGGTTGACCTCACGGAAAAACAATGAAAAAGGGGATGACTTTCACATTTGAGTCATCCCCTCACCCGTCTTAATCGGGCATTACATCATTCCGCCCATTCCGCCGGCCGGCATTGCAGGGGCCGGTTCCTTTTCAGGAATATCGGTAATGGCGCATTCCGTAGTCAGGAACATTCCTGCCACCGATGCCGCATTCTCAAGAGCGATACGGGACACCTTTGTCGGGTCGATAACGCCGGCCTCGAACATATTCACATATTCCTCGGTCCTGGCATTGTATCCGTAGTCTCCCTTGCCTTCACGTATCTTCTGGATGATGACGCTGCCCTCGACACCGGCATTCTCTGCGATCTGACGAAGCGGCTCCTCGATGGCACGGGCCACGATGTGAATACCCGTCGTCTCATCGTCATTGTCGCCCTTCATTCCTTTCAGGGCTTCCGCAGCACGGATATAAGCGACTCCGCCTCCAGGTACGATACCTTCCTCGACAGCTGCACGGGTGGCGCTCAACGCATCCTCTACCCTGTCTTTCTTTTCCTTCATCTCGACCTCAGTAGCTGCACCTACATAAAGTACCGCAACCCCTCCTGCAAGCTTTCCGAGACGCTCCTGCAGTTTCTCACGGTCATAGTCGGAAGTGGTGTTGGCTATCTGCTTTCTGATAGACTCGGCCCTCTCCCTGATAGCCTCCTTGTCGCCGGCGCCGTTTACGATAGTGGTATTCTCCTTGGTGATGACCACTTTCTCCGCCTTGCCGAGCATGTCAGGAGCAGTATTCTCGAGAGTGAATCCCCTTTCTTCCGAAACGACTGTCGCACCTGTCAGGGTAGCGATATCCTGCAGCATTTCCTTCCTGCGGTCCCCGAAGCCCGGAGCCTTTACGGCAGCTATCTTCAATGTACCGCGAAGCCTGTTGACTACCAAAGTGGTAAGAGCCTCGCCATCAACGTCTTCTGCAATGATAAGCAGGGACTTGCCCTCACGTGCGATAGGCTCGAGGATAGGAAGCAGATCTTTCATCGTGGAGATCTTCTTGTCGGTAATAAGGACAAGCGGCTCCTCGAGCACGGCCTCCATCTTGTCGCCATTGGTCATGAAGTACGGTGAAATATATCCTCTGTCGAACTGCATACCCTCTACGACTTTCACCTCAGTGTCGGTACCTTTTGCCTCCTCGACAGTGATCACGCCGTCTTTCTTCACCTTAGACATAGCGTCAGCGATCAGTTTGCCGATATAGCTGTCGTTGTTGGCGGAAATTGTGCCGACCTGCTCGATCTTGGAATAGTCGTCGCCGACTTCCTGGCTCTGTGCTTTCAGGCTCTCGACCACTTTTGCGACAGCCTTGTCGATACCCCTTTTCAGATCCATAGGGTTGGCACCGGCAGTAACATTCTTCAGACCGACATTGATGATGGCCTGAGCCAGAACCGTAGCCGTAGTAGTACCGTCTCCGGCCTGGTCATTGGTCTTGGAAGCGACTTCCTTGACCATCTGGGCGCCCATATTGGCGAACCTGTCCTCGAGTTCGATCTCTTTTGCGACAGTCACGCCGTCCTTGGTCACCTGAGGTGCACCGAATTTCTTGTCTATAACCACATTGCGACCCTTAGGGCCAAGCGTTACCTTCACTGCATTAGCCAAGGCATCCGCGCCTTCCTTCATCTGCGCACGGGCCTCGACATTGAACTTGATATCTTTTGCCATAATCGTTATCTCCTATAAATTAAAGTGTTGCCAGAATATCAGACTGTTTCATTATGAGGTATGTCTTTCCGTCTACAGTCACCTCGGTCCCCGCATACTTGCCGTAAAGCACTGTATCGCCTGCCTTTACCTCCATAGGCTCATCCTTCTTTCCCGGACCTGCCGCCAAAACGGTTCCCTGCTGTGGTTTCTCTTTTGCCGTGTCAGGAATGTACAATCCTGCCGCTGTCTTGGTCTCGGCCTCTTTAGGCTCTACCAATACTCTGTCTGCCAATGGTTTGATCATAATAATTATAATTTTGAAAATTTATCTTAATCATCCGGTGCGTCAGACACCGACGGCACGACTCCGGACAAAAGAAATGCCAGCCGGGAAAACTGACAATTTGTCACCCCGAGGTATGAATAATTGTCAGAGGCCGCCGTGCCTGGCGAAATTTTACTATTTTTGCCGTATCTTCTGAAAATTACGTTTATGGAAAAGGTTAAGAAACTGTATCCGCTTAAATTCCAGCAGATTACAATCGACAATAGCTGGGGGTCGGAAAATATCGGGATAGCAGACCTGGGCATCGAGGACTCTGTGGTGACCGACGGCTGGCTTGAGGGAAATTCCATGGGAGACATCATGGAAACATACATCGAACGCGTGGTCGGGGAAAGTGTCTACGGCTACTACGGACGCCAGTTTCCTCTGCTTGTGAAATTTGTCGACATAAAAGGAGACACGCCGGTCTTCGTACATCCGGGCGATGAGGTGGCTGAACAGCGGTACGACGCTCTCGGCGGAAAGGAATTCTGGTACGTCATCGACGCGGAAGAAGATGCAAGGATATATATCGGCTTCGATCACGACACGTCGGCCCGGGAGGTCTTCGAAAAATGCTCAGAAGGCTCCGTCCGCGAAATTATGAATGTCATACGGCCTGTGAAGGGCGATTTTCTTACAGTCTGCCACGGCACCGTCCATGCCGCATCGGGAAAATTGCGGATAGCGGTCATCAAGGAATCTTCCGACCTGCCTTTCAGACTGTACGGAAAGGATGACGACAACGCGCAGCTGGCTGTGACCCACCTTGCAGAAGCGATGGATTTCATCGATTACGGGAAATACGGCGGGCCCGGGATGCCGGGCAATGGCGACAGCCGCGGAAAGACAGTTTCCGACAATGTCGGCCACAACGGCGGTACGGCAAACAAGGGAAATGGGAAAGCCGGTGCGGCCGAATTGCTGGAGGAATGCCCGGAATTTACCGTCACGGGACTCAGGCTGACCGAACCGCTCCACCTTACCACGGAACATTTCGACAGCTTTATATTATATATAGGTATCGAAGGCGAAGCATCCGTCCAGGTGCCGGCAACAGACCGGGACGGAAGACAGGGTATGGAAAGCCACAGCATAAAAAAAGGAGAAGTGCTGCTGATCCCTGCGGAAGTACAGGACTATTTCATAGTTCCTGTCAACAGGGACACGTTCCTGCTTGAAGCCATGGCCGGGAAACGGGATGACGCGGACGACTACATCGACCCGGACACGGAACCGTTCCTCGAGGGCGAAGACTACGAGGGGCTCGAAGATGAAATCTCCGCGCAGGAAACCGCCGCTTCGCCGAGTTCCAAAGGCCACGAAAAGATTTACAGCTGATTATGGAAGTCAGGATAGACAAATACCTGTGGGCAATAAGGGTTTTCAAGACCCGCAGCGATGCTACGGATGCCTGCAAGGGAGGCAAGGTCAGAATCGGCGGCTCGGACATCAAGCCGTCGCGCCCGGTCAGGCCAGGGGACATCATAACGGTACGCAAAGGAGCTGTGACCTATTCGTACCGGGTACTGGAACCCGTCGACAAGCGGCAGGGAGCGCAGCTCGTACCAAGATACGCCGAAAACATCACCCCTCAGGAAGAACTGGACAAGATGAAATCCCCTGTAGAGACTTTCTTTCTCAAACGCGACCGGGGCGCAGGCCGTCCCACGAAAAAGGAACGCCGTCAGATGGATTCTCTCTGGGACAGCCTCAGTTTCGGTTCCCAGGAAGATGAATACTGACATGCCGGACAATGATAATCACTACCTAAAATACACATTATCAAATATATAACCTCCAACTTAGCGTAAAAAACGCACTTTGTTTGCACCGGAAACGCGATGTGTCTATCTTTGATTTCGATATTAACCCTAAATAACACTGTTATGAAGAAATACGATAGTCAAAAGTCGTGTATTTCACACATTCTTGCGGTGCTTTTACTATTTTTCGCACCATTATCAGTTTTCGCGCAGGATGTCATTCAGGTAAACGGCGTCGTCACCGACGACAACAACGAACCTGTCATTGGAGCCAGCGTGATGGTCAAAGGATCAAAAATAGGCGTTCCGACAGATCTGGACGGTAAATATTCGATTTCCGTCGCACCGGATGCTGTCCTGGAATTTTCTTCCATCGGCTACAAGACACAGTATGCGGATGTTTCCGGAAGGGCGGTGATAAACATATCCCTGGAAACGGACAATACTATGCTTGAGCAGGTCGTCGTGGTCGGCTACGGCACACAGAAACGGCAGACGCTGACAGGCGCGATCTCAGCCATCGACGGGAACGAGATCGTATCCACGAAAAACACCAGTATCGCCCAGTCGCTGCAGGGAAAGATAGCCGGAGTACAGATCCGCCAGCAGGACGGCCAGCCGGGATCATTCAGTTCTTCCATCCAGATCCGAGGCCTGGGAGCCCCGCTTTATGTCATAGACGGTGTCCTGAGGGACAGCGGGGACGGAGCCAGCGAATTCCAGAGGCTTACTGCCGATGACATCGAGTCTGTATCCGTGCTGAAGGACGGTACGGCCGCCATCTACGGTATGAATGCAGCAAACGGTGTCATCATCGTGACCACGAAAAAAGGCAACAAGGGAAAGGCCAGGTTCTCGTACAACGGAAACGTGACGGCCGTAATGCCGACTTCCATGCTGGAGATGATGAATGCAGCCGAGTATGTAGAGGTTATGAACGAATACGGCATCAACAACGGCACAGGAGCCACCACCACTCCGGAAGAATTGGAGAAATGGCGTGCCGGAGGCCCGGGCTACGAAAGTACGGACTGGATGGACGAGACCTTCAAGAAAGTCGCATTCAGCACCCAGCACACACTTTCCGTCTCCGGGGGGGGGAAAATGTAACTTATTACAGCAGCATTTCCTATGCTAAAGACGGAGACCTTACAAAAGGAAACGACTACAATTACGACCGTTACAATTTCAGGAGTAACATCAGTGCCAGACTCTCAAAATACCTGACGGCAGACATCAATGTCAGCGGACGCTACGATGTTACCACATCCCCTATCGAGGGAATCTTCAACACGTTGTTTTCTGCAACGATTACAAATCCTACCGAACCGGTCTATGCCAACGGCAACAGCGAATATCTCAATTACGGGTCACCTTTGACCGACCGTCCGAATCCGGTCGCCCTTCTCGACGGAGACCTGACCGGCCGGCTCAACAAACGGAACAGAAGCCTGATGTCATCCGCCTCGCTGCGGTTCGATGTGCCGTGGGTAGAAGGCCTGTACCTCAAGGGAATGGTGGCGTATGACGCCGCCGACACCCGCGAGACGCATGAGAGGAAAACCTACAAACTCTACTCTTACGACGCTGCGACAGACACCTACAACGCCCATGACATGAGGGAAAAATCCTCCCTGTACCTGAGCATGGCGAACACCAACAGGCTGAATATCCAGGCCTCGATAGGTTATGACAACACCTTCGGCGAGTACCACAACGTCTCCGGAATGATGATGTACGAGCTCATCCGCAACTGGAACGACTCCGGAAGCGCCACCCGTGAGTACGATATGTATTCCAAGCCGATCATCGACCAGGGTTCCACCACTACCGGCCTGACAAACAGCGGGACATACGATGAAAACGCCAGCATCTCGCTCCTCGGCCGTTTCAACTACGACTACCGCAGCCGTTACCTCCTCGAATTCGCATTCAGATACAGCGGCTCCTACCGCTATGCTCCCGAGTACCGCTGGGGCTTCTTCCCTGTCGGCAGCATCGGATGGCGCCTGTCCGAGGAACCGTTCATAAAGGATAATGTCGACTTCATAAACAACATCAAGCTCAGGGCTTCGTACGGTGTGACCGGAGTTGATGCCGGCGATCTTTACCAGTGGCTCGAAGGCTTTACGGCAGGGGCCAATGCAGGCTACGAATTCACCGACGGCGTCCTTACCAGCGGAGTCGGCATGCCTTCGCTTGTCAACAGGGCTCTGACCTGGCAGAAATCCACCACTGTGGACGTCGGTCTGGACGTGACGATGTGGGACGGGATGTTCGACCTGGTATTCGACCTCTACCAGAGGGACATGACCGGCATTCCGACCAATCCGATATCGCAGGTTACCAATACCTTCGGCTCCACCCTTCCTCAGATAAACTACAATGCCAACCAGACCCGCGGTATCGAGTTCACGTTGGGACACAAGCACAAGATAGGCGACTTCAGGTACGAAATCGCAGGAAACTTCAACTTCGCCAGGACCAGGAACACGAAAGTACTGAGAAGCGAATACGTTTCAAGCTGGGACAAGTGGAAAGACGGCAATGCTGTCGGCAGATGGACCGGCATCGGCTGGGGCTATACCACGATAGGGCAGTTCCAGTCTATGGAGGAAATCTACAACAGTACTATCGTCCAGACTTCCGACAAGGGAAATACACAGATTTACCCCGGGGACTACTATGTGGAAGACACGAACGGTGACGGCTACATCGACGGGAACGATGAGGTACCGATGTTCTACTCGTTGGACATGCCAGCCCTGAACTACGGCCTCACTCTGTCCCTCCAGTGGAAAAACATAGATTTCTATGCCCTTTTCCAGGGCTCGAGCTGCTACTCCCTTGCCATTCCCGACAACCTGAGGAATTATGCGCCGTGGGAAGGCAATTCGATGAAATACATGTACGACCGCTGGCACCGCGCGGATCCTTTCGACCCTGACAGCGAATGGATACCCGGAGCGGTACCGTCCGCAAGGAATTCGGCCTATATGCCGCTGGCAAACAATGCCGCCAATACCGACAGGAATACGGTCAAGGGCGACTACCTCAGGCTCAAGACCCTCGAAATAGGCTACAGCATTCCGAAACGGGCCTGCAAATTCATCGGAATAGAGTCTCTGAGAGTCTATGTAAATGCCTACAACGTACTGTCATTCTACGACTCCTTCCTGAAGAACACCCTCAAGGTAGACCCGGAGAAGGCTACGGGACAGGACGGCAGGATGCTCAACTATCCGCTTTCATCCACAGTTACATTTGGCATTAACCTTAATTTCTAAGAATATGAGAAAAATATTGCGATATATCGCCGTCGCCGTCCTGGCTGTTCCGGTCTCCTGTACCGGGATGCTCGACATCGAACCGACGAACAAGATAACGATAGACGACCTGTTCAGCGACCCGAACGGGGCCCTGGCCTACCTTGCGACCATCTATAGGGACCTGCCCATCGAGGACTATATGTACATGCCTGGAACGAACGACAACAACAGCGCCGGCTTCAACAATCCTACGGGGAATATAGGTCTTTTCTGGCTTGCCAACGGATGCGACGAGGCCGTGCAGAGCCAGTGGGGAGAAAGTCGTCCGGGAGAAGTGATCAAGGCCGATTATTTCACGAAAGGCTACCAGACCATCAGGAACATCAACTACTTCGCAAGTGTCATACCGACTCTGGAAGTGTCCGAAGAAGACAAGACAAGATATGAGGGGGAAGTGGCATTCGTAAAGGCATACGTCTATTTTTACCTCGCACAGAAATTCGGAGGAGTCCCGATTATCGACCAGCTTCAGGACTATGACCCGGAGCATCCGGAAAACCTGGTCGTGCCGAGAAGCACGGAGTTCGACACCTGGGACTATGTGATGAAACAGTGCGACATAGCCGCTTCAAAACTGCCCGAAACCTCTGCTGACAGAAGGGCCACCAAATGGGTCGCTCTGGCACTGAAATCGAGGGCTGCATTGGTAGCTGCCTCAGTGGCGAATTTCGGAGACAGGATTTCCCTCACCGGAGAGGCTGTGGACAAAGGCCTGGCAGGTATGAAAGCCAGTGATGCCGAGTATTTCTACGACCTGTGCATAAAGGCATCGGAAGAGATAATGGAAGACTCTCCGTACGGACTTTATATGCCGGAGCCTGCAAACGCTCAGGAAGCCCAGGAAAACTACGCCCATATTTTCAGCAATCCGAACGACTGCGGCAACGAAGCCATCTTCATCAAGGGCATAGGCCGTGAAGGCTCTGGATATGCAAGTTCCGTGAACTACTACAACGAGCCGGTACAGGTAAGGGGAGAAGGCAAGATGGCTCCGAGCCTCGAACTTGTAGATGCTTACGAGACATACGAGGATGTCGAAGGTGTAAGGTCTGACGGACGCGTCGTGACCAGGACAAATGACGATTTCAATACTGACGGATTCAAATCGACGTACACCGACTATATAAAGGTCGACAGGGACACCCCGTACGCCCTTTTCGACGGGACTGCATACGGAGATACGAAAAAAGCCAAGGATGCCAGGCTCTGGGCCTCGATCATCCTGCCGGGGACGACCTGGAGGAACACCCAGATCATCATCCAGGGCGGTCTGATAGAATCGGACGGGACAGAACAATACAGAGTGGATGCGACATTTCAGGGCCTTGACGGGAACTCCTACCATGCCATGGGCGGTGCATCCGCAAACGTCTCCGGATTCCACACGGACGGGAAACATACGATAAGCGGATTCCTGATGAAAAAGATGCTCAGCACCGACTGCCCGGTGGAATACCACAAATCCACTACCGACTACATCGTGTTCAGATATGCCGAAATACTTCTGAACTATGCCGAAGCGGTCTGCGAGAGCGGATTGGGAGACAAGTCCAAGGCTGAAAAGGCCCTCAACGACGTAAGGAGAAGGGCTGCACACACGAACACGATACCTCTGACCCGCGACAATGTCAGAAAGGAGCGTCAGGTGGAACTCGCATTCGAGAACCTGCGTGTCTGGGATATGAAGCGCTGGAGAGTCCTTCACGAATATTTCACAGGCTCCCACAGGCATGAAATACTTGTGCCGATGCTCGACCTGAGAGAGCAGGATCCGAAAATGATATTTGTCAGGAAAACCACGGAGGGAGGCAATGCTCCTGGAACCTTCAACCAGAACGAGTACTACGAAGACGTGCCTCGCAATGCAGAGAACAATATGATCCAGAATCCCTGACTGAGAAGCTGTTTTGAAACATAACGTCTACTTTTATTAAAACGAATACAGTATGAAACTTATCAGATACATATTATTTTCAATAGCGGCCGCTTCGTTCGTGTCCTGTGAAATAGACAATGCCGAAGGGCCGGATGCCGCAGTTTTCGGCGGGATCTACGACATCGACACCGGAGAGCTCGTGGAACAGGAAATCGGGACCAGAGGAGAATCCTCGCATCTCGAAGTACTGGAATACGGCTATGCCATAAAGCAGCCCCAGCAATGGAAAATCAAGACCACCGGAGAGTACCGGAACAACCTCGTGTTTTCCGGCACCTACGACATAGTCCTGAATCAGGGGAACTTCATAGCCCTCGACACGATAAAGGCATACGAGTTCCGTCGCGGAGACAACCAGCTGGACTTCCATGTCACCCCGAACATCCGCATAAGGGATGCAAAGGTGGAAAAGCAGGATGACAAGGTCGTGGCTACCTGCAAGCTGGAATTCGCGAACCCCGTAGAGACAGGCAAGATAAACAAACTCGGGGTTTTCGCCCAGACCGATATGTTTGCCGGAAATTATCACAATACGGCAGCCGCCACAATCGACCTTTCCGGGGAAAATTTAGGATATGCGAACCGGACTACATACGCTGAGCGCACTTTCTCCGTGGAACTCGACCTGACTGCGGGAGACGGAGCCAAACTTACCTCCGGGAGACGCTATTTCTTCAGAATCGGCGCGGAGCCTGCGGGTCTTGGCGACGGCATCATCGCCCTGTACAACTACGCACCGGTCATTGCAATAGACTTTTGACACAATCGAACGTCAGTTCGACAAATTCCCTGGCTCTGAACAAAATAAATTCGTCGAACCGACATTGTTTAAGGAATCGCATAAATATTCGAATGACAAGATTTATGAACAGAAAATTTTTCAGTTGTATCGCAGTATTGTTTTCCATGGGCCTGGCCGTACAGGCCCAGGAGAACAATTACGGAGTAGAAGAAGCCAATACCAAATTCCAGTCGAAGGACGGCATTTTAGGCGGAAGGACAGACTATGACTACCTTGCCCTGAAAAACCATCCCGACGTCAGCGGAGTCCCTCTCGGAGGAATCGGTGCCGGCAACGTCAACTTCAGCCCGTCCGGACGTTTCACAAGGATAGGCATCAACAACATCCACATGCCTATCAAGCAGACCGAAGCCTGCTTCTTCGCACTGTGGACAAAGACAGGTGAGGGCACCTCGGCCGTCCGCCTCGTTCGCGACGAGGGGAAGCAGTTCGGGATGGACGGAGTAGAGAACACGGCCTACTCGGGGCTGTTCCCGACTGCGACAATGGATTTTGCGGGAAACGGACTTGCCGTGACGCCGAAAATCAAGGCCTACTCGTCTCTCGTGCCTCATGACGTGAAGAACTCGTCGCTTCCTGTAGCCTGGTTCGAAGTGGAACTTGCCGCAGACAGGGATATGGAAGTCGCCGTGGCCTTCTCCTGGGAGGATTTCATCGGGCTTTACCGTGATCCGCTGTCCCTCGAAGGAATCGACAACGGCCAGCTGCTGTCTGGCGACAGAAGCCTTTATGTAAACGGGGAACTGTGGCCTCTGAAAGAAAAGGCCGCCACATCAGCCGGCACATACTCCGACAAGACACTACAGGGGATAATGCAGCACTCCGACAAGCCTGTCAGACCTTTGAAAATGACATTCCAGAACTATGTCGACCACGTACTGGTCGCTGCGGAAAAGGCCTCGGGACAGAGCATATCCTGCCTTCCGTCATTCGATACCGGCAACGATTCCGGTGCGTGGAAAGGATTCATTGAAAACGGAACTTTCACAGCCGCAGGGCAGGACACGGAACTGACCCCGGAGAAAGCAAAGTCCCGTGCATCCGCAGTGGCCGTAAAGACGAAACTGAAAAAAGGCCAGAAAAAGACAGTCAGATTCGCCCTCGCGTGGTGGGCTCCGGAAATCACCATTCCCGAAGATGCCCCTGAAGGCAGTTACTGGCCGTACGGAGCCGACTACAACAAGTACTATCACAACTATTTCGGCAGCATAGAAGAATTGGTGCGCTATGCTTCTTCGAACAGGAAAGGACTGCTCGAAAAGACCTTAGCCTGGCACAAACCTGTAATGGAGAGCACTCTGCCCGACTGGTACAAGTTCAAGCTTATCAATTCGGGCTATGTAATCTACACCAACATGATCCTCAGCAAGGCCGGGGACGTTACCGTCAATGAAGGCGCCATGGGTGGCTTCGCGGGGACTATGGACCAGAGAATCAGCTCGCACCCGTTCTACCAGAAATTCTTCACGCAGCTCGACCGTTCCGAAATGGATATCTTCGCAGATGCGAAGGACGAAGAAAAAGGATATATCCTGCATTTCATCGGGCACTACTATGCCGGTATGGGCAAGGTCGGAGGCAGGGTTCCTACGGAAAAAGGATATATGCTGGACAATTCTTCCGGCTGGCTCATCCAGTTGGTAAAGGATTACGAACAGACGGGAGATATGGAATACCTCAAGGCTCACGTGGATGATGCGAGGAAGGTAATGGAATTCCTGAAAAGCCAGAGGCCTGAAGGCTGCCAGATTCCTGTGGGACCTACTACATACGACGATTTCCAGCATCCGCCTCTGTATTCCTACTATGCCGGCGTATGGCTCGCGACCCTGAAGGCCTACGAGGCCATGGGCGAGGCCATAGACGACGAAGCCATGGCCGATGAAGCCAGGACTCTCTTTGCAGACGCACAGAAAGAGGCGATAAAGAAGCTCTGGAACGGCAGCTTCTTCTCCTACGGAAGCGAGCCGGACGGCTCGAAACGGCTCGACTGCGTATTGTTTACAGGACAGCTTGCCGGGCAGTTCCTCAGCCGGTACTGCGGATGGGGCGACGTATATCCTATGGAAATCGTCAAGGCTTCCATCATTTCGCAGTTCCTCATTTCCCTGTCCAAGACTCCGGACTACTACGCCAACAAGGTGTGGGACATCAATCTCGGCAGGGGAATCGACAACCCGGGTTCGCAGTGCTGGCCTTTCTATCTCGAAAGTTACACAGGGCTGGCCGGGATGCAGGCAGGCTTCTATGAAGATGCCATGGACATTATGAAGCATATCCAGCTCGTGCATCTGAGACAGGGCTGGACCTGGACCCAGAACCTGTGGAATCCGAGCGACATCACCTACATGACGGCCCCGGTCACCTGGTTCTCGACAGATGTTCTCGCAGGTGCAGGACTGAATGTCCCGAAAAAGGAGCTGAGGCTCTCCCCTGTCGTGAAGGGAAATGAAAAGACTGTCCTGCCTCTGTTCTATCCGAAATTCTGGGCGACGCTTACGGCAGACCCTTCGGACAGGACGCTCAGGCTCGAAATCACACAGACATTCGGCGAGGACAAGGTCTCGATAGAGAAGATACTTTCACAGCCGGCGGGGAAAGCGACCTCGGAGGGCAGGGAGATAGCCATAAGGGAATTCGTGGCGGAAAAGGGCAAGGTGCTGGATCTCAGCGAATACTGGGATGAGATAGTGGCATCCGAACTCGAAGCCCCTGTGCTGCCGAATGCGGATTCGGTGCCGATGAGGAAGGTGGAACTGAAAGACCTCGACATTTTTGCCCGTTGAGCCGTCAGGACTGCAGATTTCTCCACTACGGTCGAAATGACATATGAAGGTCGATAGTCGAAATGACATATACAAGGTCGATAGGATATGCAACCGAAGGCCGACAGTAAAAAGGGAATGACTTATGCCATTCCCTTTTTCATTGTTTTTTGTCACACACTTTTTTGATTGCCGGTTCCGGTCTTCCGCCGTGAGGGCATCGGACGGTAACGGTAAACGCGGGGTCAGGAAACCCCGAAAAATCATCTACCTGTAGGAATCGAGAACCTTTCGGGTCTCGTCCGGGTAGGTGTACATCCTGAGCTGCCAGATGAGCTCTTCAACATTCACGACCTTGATGTTTTCATCCAGCCTGTCCTGACACAGCACTGCGGATCCTACACCCCGGACAGTGCCACCGGCAGCGTTCTCTCCGGTCAGGTCCGTGTCGCCGTCTATCCTTGTGAACGAAGACCAGGCATGAACGGAGGTGACGGAAAATGTCTTTTCCGGCGACGAAGAAGCAAGTTCATTGTACTTCGAGGCTATATATGCAGGTGTGCCCTCGTTTTCGCAGTTCCTGCCTTCGCCGTAGTTCCAGATGGAGTATCTTACCGTTATCACAGGGATGTGTATGCCTTCCGCATTCTCGAACCACATAATTTCACCGTTGCCTCCGGCATACGGAGTGTACTGGATCACGACGATGCCGATAAGGCGGTCATTGTTCATAATAAAGGACCTGTACGCTTCCCGAGCAGCCTCCGAATCCACATCCATGCAGACGAGGGCCAGAACATTGTTCCTGTGCTGGCGCATGTGGGATGCGACATGCTTTGCCGCCCTGTCCAGAATGGCCTGCCTGTCTTTCAGCATTGCGAATTCGTCCGCATAGCAGTACCCGCCGCCAAGACTTTCCATAACGGACGAAGCCGGATCCTGTTTTGCCAGCAGATAGCTGTTCTGCGCAGGGCAGATCATCGAGAGGTTGGCAACCGGATAGCCGAAAGTCATCTTCGTCCGCGACACCTTGTCGCTTGCGAAATAGGCCGGAGTGTCGAATGAGTTTATCATCCACTGCACATTGTCACCGTCGGACATGTAGAATGCCATATAATGACCGGCGTCACCGTAGTCTATGCCGGCAGGATCAGTCACCTTCGCAAGTCCTCCCTGCCTGTCCTTGTATCCTGCCGACATCAGAGGGGTGTTCACCGTCCAGTCATACGGGACCATCAGATTGCCGGTGGCCGAAACAAGACCCACGAAAGAGTCTTCACCCACAGACTGTTCCCAACCGAAAACCGGAGAAAGGGGTTCGAGCCACTGCAGTATCCCGACAAGCAGGTCCCTGTTGTTTCCTGCCTCGGGCCTGTAGGACACTTTGTTCAGGTTTGCCGCAAAGAGCCGGAACGCGATGGCCGTACTCCTCTGGTTCGACGTGCACGCAGGCATCAATACGAGAGCATTGTTCCTGCATTTGTCCCTGAACCGCGTCCACGCATCTTCGAGGGACATCCCGGACGCATCGAAAAGGCACTTGTAGCCCATGTCTTCCACCCTGTCCCTGTAACGTTTCTCCACCATCAGGCCGTTGTAAACGTGGGAGGCGACGGTAGCGGCATTTATGCTTTCCTGATTCGAGAAATCATACAGGACATAGCCGTCGATTACGGATTTCACGGTCCCGTCTTCAAGCAGGGTCCACAAATCCGCAGTGCCGAGCGGCTCCATCGGGAGCGATTCCCGGATGCGTTCGTATGTCTCCCTTGTCTGTCCGCCGACATCCATCCAGACCATAGTCTCGCCGCGCGATTCGTTTACAGCCAAAGCCGTAAGACCCGCTACCGACTCGGCCATAAGGTTTTCCGCCAGGGCATCTTCCCCGGAAGCCTCTGTCGGAGAGAGTATCCAATAGTTCCTGCCCGGCTTCTGCTCCGGGATGTTGTACTGGCCGTTGTCGGAAAAGGCGTCGTATTCAGAGGCATATTCCACCTTATTGCCGCAACCGGC
>CASFLY010000068.1 GCA_949295645.1 uncultured Bacteroidales bacterium
ATATTCGATGCGGAAGAAAAGGCGGGATATGACCCGACGGAACCTGTCATCGATGCAGAGGAATGGGATGGTCCGGGACTATCCGCGGCAAGAATATGCGCTGACCTTGTAACACAAGACAAATATACGGGAAAACAGTACGATGACTGGTACTTGCCTACCATAAAATTGCTGAACTATGTTTATCCTATGCGGAAAGACCTGAATGTCGCTTTCGACAGAGAGGGCGGCGAGTCCTTTGCCGGTACAGGCTATGTCTATCAGTATGGTTCTGAAAGCGGGACAGCAGGTTATGACGCAGGAGACGGCAGTGCGAACTATATTTCCTCGAACCAGTCGCTGGTCGATCCTGACAACGGCCTGAACCAGGCCAGATATCAGAGCTTTACCGATGCAGGTGCAAACGGCTGGTACAACAAGACGGATCCGTATTACTACGTCCGCGCAGCACGCTCATTCTAAAAAACCGATAACATCAACCGCACCGGCAGATTAGCCGTCTGCCGGTCATAACCAAACACCGATAAGCTAATGAAGAAAAGAATTTTTTTGACTGCGATAGCCGTCCTGCTTGCCTGCGGGCTTCCGGCTCAGGAAGAGGAAAAGGGAGGAGAAGGTCTGGACCAGGCTCCGCAACGTCCGGGGCAGGCGGTAGACCTTTTCGAAGTGGCGAAACAGCGGCTGAATGCCAAAAGGATCATAAACATGTCCACGATTGACGGCACCCCGCTGCCGGACGGCCGTAAAACTGTCTGGAGCATAGGCCGCAAAGACGGTTCGACAGCAGACCTTGCCTTGGGCCCCGACGGCTTCAGGCAGTTCCTTGCCAATGATTTCGGCTTCGAGGACAGGAATTTCATCATAGGGGCGGATGATGCACGTGCGGCTTTCCCTTACGTTCTCCCGGGCCCGGCCGATACGTGGGGCGGCACCTGGCCGACCTCGGGCTGGCACACGCATCAGTTGAACATAGACTTCGACATAGCCGACCTCGGAACAGGAGAATGGACGCTTTACATAAATCTGAAAGACTATGCAAAGCAATTCCTTCCGCTCGTGAAGGTCAGCATCAACGAACAGGACTACAAAATCCAGCTCACCGAACAGGGGCGGGATCCGGATGACCTGCCCGACCCCCTCTATGACCAGCCCCTTGTCGACCCTGCCCCTATTTCCGGAGACTGGACGGACTGCACTCCTGTGGAACTGGAAATCCCGGTAGAGCCCGGAATGCTCAGGGAGGGAGGAAATACCGTGAATATCTATGTCCTCGAGGGCTCCTGGATTATGTTCGACAACGTCGAAATGGCAGGTCCTGCCGGAGCCGGGATCCGGATTCCTGGCAAAGCCTTCGTGAACAGGGTCAGGCCGGCGGAATATACTTTGGAAGAAAACGGGAAGACCGTGCAGCCTCTGCTCGTGTCTGTGGAACAGTTGAAAGGCGAACCGAAACTTTCCGTCCAGGTCGACGGAAAGACTGTCTTCACTTCCGTGGTGGAGACCGGAGTCTATGACTTCGAGGCCCCGATGCCTGCCGTGACGGCGGAGACAGAGAGTGAATACAGGATTCTGATAGACGGCAAATGCGTGCGTTCCGGAAAGGTCATCCGTTCTCCTCAGCAGCTACAGACCCCTGCCGATTATGTAAACACCATGATAGGTTCAGGACATTCGAGATGGATGATTGCCCCGGGACCATATATGCCTTTCGGTATGGTGAAAATGGGTCCTGACAATCAGAACGGCGGATGGCAGTCCGGCTACCAGCCTACATTCGAGAACATCGGCGCCATCAGCCACGTGCACTGCTGGTCCATGGGCGGGCTGGGAATGCTGCCGGTAAACGGCCCTCTGCAGACGAAAGTGGGCGACCAGAGAAAACCGGACAGCGGCTACCGTTCGAGAATCGACAAACGTACGGAAAAGGCTCCTATCGGAATCTACAGTGTGCATCTGTCTGACTACGACATCGACCTTGAAGTCACGGGAACCACCCGCTGCGGCTTCCAGAGGTACACTTTCCCGAAAGACCGCGGAAACGGACGTGTGATGATCGATCTTCGTGCCCAGGCCGAAATGTACTACGAAATCCGGAATTTCGAAATCCGCAAGATAGACGACTACACCGTCCGGGGTTTCAGCCATCAGTTCTCCCACGATATCTACTACGGCGATTCGGACCAGGAATATACCCTTTACTTTACCATCGAGTTCGACAGGCCCATAGTGAAATTCGGAGGCTGGATCGACGACAAGGTCAT